>NZ_JBAPKZ010000006.1:0-92082 GCF_037083805.1 Roseovarius sp. D0-M9
TGCGATGGCTGAGGTCTCCGCGTCGGACGCGCCTACCGAAGGCACGAAATATGGGAGCGGCTCAAGCACCGGTGCGCCCGACTACCCACACGGAACGAGAAGGGACCACAATCTTGCGTTGATGTTTTGCGATCCAACCCCGAACAAACTCCGCCCGATCCTGACGCAGCTTCTCTCCCTCACCGTTCGTCTCTGACGTCACCGCATCAGCGGACAAAAGGTTGTTGGTCAAATGTCCTACGGGACGGGGGTGCTTGGGTTGGATAGTCATCGTGCATACTCCATGCAAAAAATTTCTGCCACACAGAGGTAATCGCGTAGCAATATCAGTTAGTTATATGAACCAATGGGCAAGGCTCAAAACGCGCGGGGATAGTGCGGGCATACTCTCGTGAGTACACTCTGCGGCTCCAAGAAGGAGCATTGATCTTTAATGACGATGTGGGGAAATCAACCTGAAGTCCGACCGCAACGATTTCGACACGTCCATCACGCCAGCAAAGAACCGATGGATCTGATGGATGCCGCCATAGATTGACCTTGTTGGAACAGAAGATCCCTCATCTTCTGTAACCTATGGAATTATGTTGTATTTCAATTACCCTTTTGGATGCTGGCACCATCCTTGCATAGCTGACCTTATGGCCCGGTGTACGGGCTGGCCAAATGGCTAGTCACAGTGTTCTGGGGCATAACCTGCTCCCCTAAAATACCCGCGGTTTGGGCGTAATCTGTTCATTGCAAAGGTGTTCGCGGTCTCAGCCGGCGGGCGTCCACGCGCGTTGGCTTGGCACGAACAGCCGCAGTGTTTCACCGATCGCCATGCGTCCCTCACGCTCGACCCAGGCCGTCACGCCCCGGCGCCCCTTGGCCGCTGCCTTGAACTTGGGGCCACGGCCGGGATAATCCTTGTCGATCTCGCGCGCGGGATAGAGGCAGGGCAGGTTCAGCATGTCGATGATCAGCGAAGCCCCATCCGGCCCTTGCAAGCGGGCAGATGGGGGCACGTGACTGAAATCCGGGATCCCCTCAATCACCATCGACGCGCCGAGCCATGCGGGATCGATCTTGTCCATCTCCATCCGTCGGGCGATCTCGGCCAACTCCTCTGCCGAGACGATGCTGAGCTGGCGGGTGTTGGCGATCTGGGTGCCTTGGGGGAACTGCTCCTTGACGCGCACGCAGGAGGGGCGTGTGAGGCCCGAATGCATCTCGCCCTCCATCCCGGCAAAGCTCAGCGCAACGCTGTCGCGCGGAAGCGAGCGGATGTTCTCTCGCGCTTCCGGCACGGTCCCGAGCCATGTGATGCGGGCCGTATGGCAGGTCAGCTTGAGGGCAGGCATCGGCAGGCTCCGGATGAACATGATGCGCGTATAATCGCGCAAGCCGCCCGCCTGTCAAATGCCAATCCTTGATCGGGCCCATCAGGCCCGCAGATCAGACCGTCAAGGTAAAGAAAAGCCGCCGGAACGGGAAGAGGACCGTACCATCACCGCGCACAGGATAGGCGCTGCGCATGGCGTCTTCATAGCGCGCGATAAGGGCCGCGCGCTCGTCCGCGTCCAACGCGTCAAGCACCGGCCGTGCATAGGTACTCTCGGTATAGCGGCGGACCGGGTGACTGCCGGCTTCGGCCGTGAGGCGCTGGTAATACTCGGTTTCCCACATCCGAAACTTCCCCTTGGGGGCGAGCAGCGCATCATATTCCACCGGGGGCAGAATACCCGGTCCGGCGCCTGCCTCGATCCGGCCCGGAAAAAGATCCTCGGCCAGCGTCAGCCACATCCGGTGCGAGGGCGCGTTATTCTGGTGCGGCAGTTGCACCGCCAGCGTGCCGCCCTTGCCCAGCATCGCGGCAAGACGGGGCATCAGCGATGTGTGATCCTCGATCCAATGCAGCACGGCGTTCGAAAAAATGAGGCCGGGGGCGCGGCGGGGATGCCATTCGCGGATGTCCGCCTGCCCGAGGCTGGAATATCCGCGCGACTGGCGCGCCTTCTCCAGCATCGCGGGCGAGGCATCGACCCCGATGACATCACGGCCCATCGCCCGCTCGGCCAGTGCGGCGCCCATGTGGCCTGCCCCGCAGCCCAGATCGACGATGTCCCCCGCCCCCATCTGGCCCACCGCATTCAGCAGGTCCATGGCGGGGCGGAGGCGCAAATCCTGGAACCGCGCGTAGGCGCGCGGATTCCAGTCTGCTGTGGGCTGGGGGCTTGTGGTCGTCGTCGTCACGCTGTGGGCTCGGGCTCCATCCCGCCATCGCCACCGCGTGGTGCCTTTGGCTTGGTCTTGGGAATGGCCGTCACGGACGGCGCACTGCCGGTATCGGAGCCTTCGTCGTCGTCATTCGATTGCGGCGGCTCGCCGCGGGCAACGCGCTGGATTTCCTCGCCCGTCAGCGTCTCGTATTCCAGAAGACCCTCGGCCAGACGCTCCCACTCATCCTTCTTTTCCATCAAGATGCGGTGGGCCGTGGCATAGGCCTCGTCGATCATGCGCTTCACTTCTTCCTCGATCAGCTCCTTGGTGTGAGCCGAGATCGAGAAGCTGCCAGCGCCGTTCCCCATGTAGCCTTCATGCGCCTGCTGGTAGTCGATATTGCCGACCTTGTCGGACATCCCCCACCGCAGCACCATCGCGCGGGCCAGGCCGCTGGCTTGCTGGATATCGCCCGCAGGCCCGTTCGAAACCTCATCCTCGCCATATTTGATGATCTCGGCAGCCTTGCCCGCCATGGTCATCGCCAGCTTCTGCTCACATTCAGAGCGGTGCCAGTTCAGGCGATCGATCTCGGGCAGCGAAACCACCATGCCAAGGGCACCGCCGCGCGGAATGATCGTGGCTTTGTAGACCGGGTCACATTTCGGCAGGGCAAGACCGACGATGGCGTGGCCCGCCTCGTGGTAGGCCGTCTTTTCCTTCTGGTCCTGGGTTAGGACCATGCTGCGACGCTCGGCGCCCATCATGACCTTGTCCTTGGCCATTTCGAAATCTTCCATCGCGACAAAGCGGCGCCCGATCCGCGCGGCCATCAGCGCCGCCTCGTTCACAAGGTTAGCCAGGTCCGCACCCGAAAAGCCGGGCGTGCCGCGCGCGATAATGCGCAGATCCACATCGGGGCCAAGCGGCGTCTTGCGCGCGTGAACACCGAGGATCTTCTCGCGGCCCTTGATATCGGGGTTCGGCACGGTGACCTGACGGTCAAAGCGGCCGGGGCGCAACAGCGCCGGGTCCAGCACGTCCTTGCGGTTCGTCGCCGCGACGATGATGACACCCTCGTTGGCCTCGAAGCCGTCCATTTCCACCAGAAGCTGGTTCAGCGTCTGCTCACGCTCGTCATTGCCGCCGCCGTAACCGGCGCCGCGGTGACGGCCCACGGCGTCGATCTCATCGATGAAGACGATGCAAGGGGCGTTCTTCTTGGCCTGCTCGAACATGTCGCGGACACGGCTCGCGCCGACGCCCACGAACATCTCGACAAAGTCGGAGCCCGAGATGGTAAAGAAGGGCACGCCCGCCTCGCCAGCGATTGCGCGCGCCAGCAGCGTCTTACCCGTGCCCGGAGGGCCGACAAGCAGAGCACCCTTGGGGATCTGCCCGCCAAGACGGCTGAACTTCTGGGGGTTGCGCAGGAATTCGACGATCTCTTCCAACTCTTCCTTGGCCTCGTCGATGCCCGCCACGTCGTCGAACGTGACACGCCCCGACTTCTCGGTCAGCATCTTGGCCTTGGACTTGCCAAAGCCCATTGCACCACCTTTGCCACCGCCCTGCATCCGGTTCATGAAATAGATCCAAACGCCGATCAGCAGAAGGAACGGCAAGAGCGACAAAAGGAATGTCTGAAAGCCCGACTCCTCCTGCGACTTGGCCGTCACCGGGATGCCCTTTTCAATCAGGGTCTGGGTGATTTCCGCATCAGCCGGCATGACCGCCACATAGTCGCGCCCGTCAGACTTGCGGAACTGAACGCTCTCGCCGTCGAGAGTCACGTTGGTGACGCTGTCATCCTGGACGGCAGCGACAAACTCGGAGTATTTCACCGATTGGCTCTGCATTGAGCCGCCAGAGCCGCTGAAGAGATTGAACAGCGCCAATACCAACAGGAACAGAACCAGCCAAAAGGCGATATTGCGTGCGTTGCCCAAGGGAACTCTCCTAACATTCGATTGCCTGTCACATATCATGCAGGCTGTGTGTCTTAAATAGAGATCATGCCCTCTTCTTCAATGCGATAATAGGCATGCGGTCAAATCACGCAGGTCGCGGCAGGGTTCTGCGCTGTATCCCGCCGCGTATCCACCGAGTGGTGCGCTGATCAAATGCCCACCCTGCCAGAGGGCGGGCGAGGCGTCGATGGAATGCGCAGGCAGGCCCGATGCGCGCCAATCAGGGCATTGCGCGCGCCCGTCCGGGCCCAGCGCCGCGACATGCGCGCCCGGCACGGCGGGGCCCTTGAGGCGCCAGCGGCCATCCCACGGCGCACCCAGGAGCGCGGTGACCCCGCTCAGCGCCGCGTGCTCGCGGGCCAGTCGCAGGTGTGCGGATTTCCGCGCGCCCCCTTGCGTGATGCGGCAACCGGCCAGCGTGCCCCCACGGCCGGCGGCGATGGCGTCCATCAGGCGCGTGATGTCCGGCCCGCGCGCGGCAGGTCCTGCACCCGGCTCAGATCCTGAAACCCAAAGCAGCCCGGCCGCGAGGATGCGGCGCGCCATATCAGGACGCAGGGCGGCGAACCCGGCGGCCTCCAGCAGCAGATCGCCCTGATGGACAGTGGCGATGCGGGCCGCCTCCTGCGCCGCGTAATGCTGTAAGGTAGCGCGCGCCTCGCCCAGATGCGCGGCCACCTCTGCCAAAGCGGCCGCATCGACACCCACCGGCGCCAGCGTCGCCAAGGCACGGCGCGCCGCGGTCCGGCGATAGCGCGGATCTTCATTGCTGGGATCGTCGATCCACGCCGCGCCGTGTGCCGCGAGGTAGGCGCGCAAATCCGCGCGGCGCGCTTTCAGCAAGGGGCGGTGCAGCACCGTGCCATGAAGTGCGCGGCGGGCCTGCATCGCGGCCAGCCCGTCGACGCCCGCGCGGCGCGCGAGGCGCATCAACAGTGTCTCAGCCACGTCATCCGCCGTATGGCCCAGCACGATCCCGGCAAGGCCGCGCTGCGCGGCCCAATCGGCCATAAGCCGATAGCGCGCGGCGCGCGCGGCAGCGGGCAGATTGCCCTGCCCGTCCCAGTCCTCCCAGACCAGCGTATCATGGGGCACGCCGAGGTCCGCACAGGTCGCGGCCACCTGCGCCGCCTCCGATGCCGCCTCGGCCCGCAGGCGGTGATCGACCGTGACGCAGCGCAGCGGCGCGCCGCCCCACCCCTGCATCAGATGCAGCAGCGCCATGGAATCGCTGCCGCCCGATACGGCAATGCCGAGCGGGCGGGTTTCGGGGCCGAAATGGTCGTGGATCAAAGCCTTGAGGTCCGCCCCCCCGCAACCCGGCGGCTGGGGCGGGGTCACTGGCAGTCGAGCGCCTGAATTTCGCTGCGCGCATCGCTCGCGGGCGCCGATCCGGAAAACCGCGTCTCGACCTCGCGCAAGGTCTGGCAAGCGGCATCGCGCTGACCCAACTGCCCCAGTGCACGGCCCAGTCGGAAAAGCGATTCCGGCGCCTCGGGGCCTTCCTTGCTAGCGGAAAAGCCATCAAGATATGCCTTTGCGGCGTCACTCGTATTGCCCGCCTGCTCCAGTGCCTTGCCGCGCGCCAGATACGCGCGGGGCGCAAGCGGGCTGCCGGGATAGGTCTCAAGGAAGCTCGCAAACTTCTCAGCGGCCTCCTCCGTATCGCCTTCGTCCATCGCGGCCTCGGCGGCATCGAAATCATCCTGCTCGCCCACGGCCAGCGCGGCGCCGGAAGTCTCCGCGCTGCCCTGTTCGGCCGGCTCGATCATCGCGCCGCCGTCCGTGCTGGGCATATCGCCGCCGCCCAGCGTCGTCGTCTCGCCCAGCGCCGAAGTGTCGCCGCCCTCAAGCTCGACAAGGCGAAATTCCAGATCGCCGATGCGGTTGGTGCCATCGCTGACCACGCGGTCGATGCGCAACTGCATCTCTTCGGTGCGCGCGGTCAGGCGCTGTAGCTCGCTCTCGATGGCGCCGACCCGGTCAAGTACCGACCCCGACGTATTCAGCTGCCCCGCCGCGCCGGTCGTGCTCAGCTCGCGGCGCAGTTTCTGCACCTCAACGTAGAGGACTGTCAGCTCCTGCCGGATGTCGGCCAGGGTCGCGTCCCTGTCCTGCGCATGGGCAGGCAAGGCAAAGGCGGCACAGAGGATCAAAACAGCGATGCGGCGCATGGGGAAGCTCCGTTAAGATGGGCGTTGCAGGGACTTAGCTGGTCGCGCCAACCGAAATGACCGTGACGGCGCGGCGATTCTGGGAATAGCAGGCCTCGTTGCTGCAAATCTCGATCGGGCGCTCCTTGCCATAGCTGACCGTCTTGAGACGGCTGGCGGGCACGCCTTGGCTCAGCAGATATTCAAGCACCGAGTTTGCCCGGCGCGCGCCCAGCGCGAGGTTGTATTCGCGTGTGCCCTGTTCGTCCGCGTGACCTTCAATCACGGCGTTGTAATCGCGATTGGTCAGCAGCCACTCTGCCTGACCATCCAGCGTGCTCTGCGCCTCTGGGGTCAGGTTGTAGGTGTCGACCACAAAGAGCACGCGGTCACCCACGGTCTGCTGGAAGTACGCGGGCGAGGCCGGATCGCTGGCCGAGCCTGCCCCCATACCGGCATTCGCACCCATCCCGCCGTTCAGATCGACGGTATTGTCGTCACCGAACCGGCCCGGATCGGTGCAGGCGGCCAGCGTCAGGCCAGCGCCAAGAAGGATCATCGTCTTGAGAAAAGTCATGGTCGTGCCTCGTCGGTTTATGGGTGCGCGAACAATGCGCGGCATTTGCAGCTTTTGTAGCATAGCGCGCGACCCAAGGGAAACGCCGCGCGCTGTTTTTCAGGGCCCCGGCGCCTTTATTGCAGCGGCGACCACGACGGATCGCTCGCCCCCCCCGCCGTCGGCACGCGGCGCAGGTTGCGCCCGGTAATATCGACCGAGTAGAGCGCCGCCTGTCCGGACTCACCTTGTGTCTCGCGGGTGAACATGATGACGCGGCCATTGGGCGCCCATGTCGGCCCCTCGTCGAGGAAGGAGGCGGTCAGCAGGCGTTCTTCGCTGCCGTCGGTGCGCATGACGCCGATGTGAAACCGGCCCGTTGTCTGCTTGGTAAAGGCGATCAGATCACCCCGCGGCGACCAGACGGGCGTGCCGTAATTGCCCTCACCGCTTGAGATACGCCGCGCCTCGCCGCCGCTCACATCCATGATATAAAGGTGATTGCGACCCGAACGGTCGCTTTCGAACACGATCTGGCTTCCATCGGGGCTGAAGCTGGGCGCGGTCTCGATCGACGGGGCACTGGTCAGCCGCGTGCTGGCGCCCGAGCCGATGTTCATCGTGTAGATATCGGTGTTGCCGCCAGCCTCCAGTGAATAGACAACCGTTTGCCCATCGGGGGCAAAGCGGGGCGCAAAGCTCATCGTAGCGTCCTGCGTGGGCAGTTGGCGGCGGTCGACGCTTGCCACGTCCAGCACGTAGATCTTGGGAAATCCGCTCTCGTAGCTGGTGTACAGGATGCGATCCCCCGAGGGAGAAAAGCGCGGCGCCAGCACCAGCGATGACGAGTCGGTGAGGTAGGTCACGTTCGCGCCGTCGTAATCCATAATGGCAAGCCGCTTGGCGCGCTGATCCTTGGGGCCGGTCTCGGCGACATAGACGACACGGCTGTCGAAGTATCCGCCCTCGCCGGTGATGCGGCTATAGACCTGATCGGCGATCTTGTGCGCGATGCGACGCCAGCCGCCTTCGGTGCCGACGAACTGCTGGCCGCTGCCTAGCTCCTCGCCCGAAAACACGTCCCAGACCCGAAATTGCACGGTCAGGCGGCCCGAGGCGTCCACATCGACCGCGCCCGTGACGAGGGCTTGCGCGTTGACGGCCTTCCAGTCGGCAAATTGCACCGGGCTGGAAAAGCTGGTGATGCGGCTGATATGCGCGCTGGCAGGAACCTCGCGAAAAAGGCCCGTGCCACTCAGATCGGCTGCGATGAGGCCCGAGATGTCCTGCGCGACCTGCCCGGCGCCACCGTCGGCGACGAAGGTGGGAACCGCGAAGGGCAAGGGCTCGATCACGCCCTCGGTGATTTCCAGGCGAAGCGGACCATCTTGCGCGGTGGCTGGCAGCGTGCCGATGGTCGCCGTGAGAAGTGCCAGAAGAGCCAGTAACCGTGCCATCATTTGATCCTCATGTTTTCCGGGTTAAATACCAATTCCACGTTGCGCCAGGACGCGTATTTCTCGGCCGGAAGGCCAAAGCCGCGCGCGCCGCAGCGCAGGATCGCACGGCGCGCCGCCTCATACGCCTGCTGGGCCGAACCTGCGGTGCCACCCGAGCTGTCGAGCATGCGCAGGCTACCGTCGATGGGTTTGGCATCCTCGGACATCTCGAAGCTGACGGTCACCGTGGTGTTCAGCGCATCACTGCTGAGCGAGCCGGTGTTCCAGCAGTTTTGCACGGCCACGCGCAGCCCCTCCTTTTCGCCGGCCGTCAGCGGCGGGCCCGCGTTGACCGAGGGCGCAGGCGTCTGGTCAGGTGTCTCGGCAGCGCCGCCCAATGCGGCGGCAAGCGCATCCTCTACGCTGGAGCTGTCGGTCGATGGCTCAGGCTCGGGCTCGGGCTCGGGGTCCGGCGTCGGGGCCGGATCAGGGTCGGCGGTGGCTGTTTGCGTCTCGGGCTCGGGCTCGGGCTGCGCCTCAGGCTCGGGCTCGGCGCGCAGATCCTGGGGCCGGGTGCGCGGGCGCACGGAGTCCAGCGGCGCTGCGGTCTCGGCCTCTTCGGCCTCGGTGACGATCTCGGTCGCCGCGGCCTCGGGCGCTGTTGCCTCGGATTCCTCGCGGGGGGTCTCGGCGGCCTCGTCAGGCACGGCCTCCTCGCGCACCACATCATCGACGGTGGTGTCGGGATCAGGCGGGTCAACCTGCTGCGGGGCCACGCGCTCGGCCGGACGCTGTTGAGGGCGGGCGGATGTTTCGGGCACGAGGGCGGCCATATCCTGCGATGGTTGCTCGATCTCGGGGGCCTCATCGGACACCTCGGCCTGCGGTGCGGCGGGGGGCGGCGACGGCGTGGGATCGGGCTCTGCCTCTGGCGCGGGCGCTGGCTGCGGGGCCTCGGGGGACGTATCGACTGCACTGCTGAGATCGGGGTCGTCCTGCGGCACTTCGGGCGCGGCAGGCGGCGCGATCTCGGTGGTCTCTTCTGGTGCGGTGCTGCGCGAGATGATATCCGCATACTCTTCGGAGCTGACGGCAGTCACCTGCGTCACGTCAAAATCCAGATCCCGGTCGGGCAGCATGCCGCCGAACAGGATCCAGCCAATCAGGCCGATATGGCCTGCACCCGATATGATCTGACCTGTATCCACGCGGGCCGCCGCCTCAGTTTTCCGGCGCGTCCAGCGCCGGACCACCTACATCCGTTACCAGACCGATATTATCAAAGCCGCCGCGATTAAGCGCGCCCATGATCTGAACCACGTCCGAATAGGGCACCGCGCCGTCCGCGCGCAGAAAAACGCGGTTGCTTTCGCGCTCGGCGGCGATGGCGCGCAGGCGCCCGATCAGCTCGTCGCGGGCCACCTCCGAGGTCTGGATCGATACGACGCCCTCGGCGGTAATGGTGATGGTCAGCGGCTCTTCCTGCTCGCCCGGCAGCGAATTGGCCGCGGTTTTCGGCAACTCGACAGGCACCCCCACGGTCATCAGCGGGGCCGCGACCATGAAGATGATGAGCAGCACCAGCATGACATCCACGAACGGCGTCACGTTGATCTCGGACATGGGCCGCACCCGGCTGCGCCCGCGCCTGCGGCGGTTGCCGCCCCCTCCGCCTGAATTCTGGACGACGCCCGCACCCATGGCCTAGCTGTCCAACTGGCGGCTGAGGATGGTGGCGAACTCATCGGCAAAGGCCTCGTAGCCCGCGACGATGCGATCGCTGTCCGCGCTCAGCTTGTTATAAAAAATCACGGCCGGAATTGCCGCCAGGAGGCCCAGCGCGGTCGCCAGAAGCGCCTCAGCGATGCCGGGGGCCACGACCGCGAGGCTGGTGTTCTGCGATGCGGCAATGCCGACGAACGCCTGCATGATGCCCCATACGGTGCCGAAAAGGCCAACGAACGGCGCGATCGAACCAACGGTCGCCAGCACTGTCAGATTGGATTGCAGCGCCTCGGACTCCTTGGCGATGGCCACGTCCATGCTGCGGTCGATCCGCGCGGTGGCACCGGCGATCATGCCCCCGTCGGTGCGGTGGCTGCGGCGCCATTCCATCATGCCAGAGGCAAAGATGCGCTCCGACTGGCCGCCGGGATCCGTGCCGATCTGCTCGAACAGCTCGTCCAGAGGCTCGCCCGACCAGAACTGACGATCAAAGGCCTCGGCCTCGGCACGTGCCTTGCGAAAGAGGATGATCTTCTGGATGATGATCGCCCACGCCCAGAAGGACGCAAAGATCAGCATCAGCATCACCAGCTTCACGATGAATGTGGCCTGCGCGAACATGCCCCAAATCGAAAAATCAATCTGGTGCGCAACTGCGAGTGTTTCTGCTTCCATACTGCCTGCTCTTTTTTTGCGCAGCCTCATGAGGGCCGCGATATTTGACGCGAAACTAGCCGATCATCCAGCCAAAAGCCAATGACATCGCCGCGACCTGCACGAAATCGGGTCGTCAGTGCAAAATCAGGCGGATATTCGCCGGGAGGCGCGCCGGGTGGCCCGTATCAGTGAGGCAGACGATGGTGACCAGCGCCGCAAAGATTGCCTCGCCCCCGCGCATCACCTGCTGGCGCAACACCATCCGTGCGCCGCTGACGGACTGCACGTCGGTCAGGACGGTCAGACGGTCGTCAAAGCGCGCGGCCATCAGGTAGTCGCATTCGATGCGCCGCACCGCAAAGACGAGGCCCTCGTCCTCCTTCATGCGCCGCTGATCGATACCCATGCCCGCCACCCAATCGCTGCGCGCGCGCTCGGTGAACTTGAGGTAATTGGCATGATAGACGATGCCGCCCATGTCCGTGTCCTCGTAGTAGACGCGAACGTCGAAACGGTGCGGCGGGCGGCCGGGTGACTGTTCGATGTCCTGGACCATGATCCCGGGGCCTTTCTTGTTGAATGCGTGGGCGTGTCGACGCACGGTAAAGCATCTTTGTGTCAGGCGTCCAATGGCCCGCGGTGCGGGGCAGGCTTTACCCCTGACCGCTTGTGTGCTGTTATCCAAACTTACAGGCAGGTGTGTCGGCAAGTGTCACCGCACCCTCAGTGCGCTTCGCGACCTGCCAACATGCCAACCCGCCTGAGAGGATTTATCGTCATGACATCATTGCTGCTTAAAAATGCCCGCATCGTGGACGGAACCGCGGACCGGCCCAATGATCCGGTGGATATCGCGATCGAGGATGGCCGCTTTGTCGAGGTGGGTACGGACATAAAATTCGACGCGCAGGAAACGCTGGACCTCAAGGGACAGATCGTCATGCCGGGCCTGATCGACTGCCACGTGCATGTCATCGCAACCACCGCCAACCTCGGCCTCAACGCCGAGCTGCCCAATTCATGGGTCGCGCTGAAGTCTGCCGAATTGATGAAGGCGATGCTGATGCGCGGCTTTACCACCGTGCGCGACCTCGGCGGCGCGGACCAGGGCCTGCAAAAGGCCCAAACGGATAGCCTGATGGATGCGCCCCGCCTCGTCATCTGTGGCAAGGCGCTGTCGCAGACCGGCGGGCACACCGACTATCGCGGCCCCCATCACAGCCGCGATGTCAGCTATTACGCCGAAAAACTGGGCGCTCTTGGCCGGGTCTGCGACGGGGTGGACGCGGTGCGCGCCGCCGCGCGCGAAGAGTTGAAGGGCGGCGCGCAGTTCATCAAGGTCATGGCCGACGGGGGGGTATCCTCGCCCTCGGATCCCGTCGGGTATCTGGTGTTCTCGGTGGATGAGTTGAAAGCCATCGTCGAGATCGCCAAGGGATTTGGCACTTATGTGTCGGGCCACCTTTATGACGATACCGCCATTGTCCGCGCGCTCGATTGCGGCATCGAATGCATCGAGCATGGCAACCTGATCGGGGATGACACGATCAAGCGCGTCGCCCGCGAGGGCCAATGCGTCGTGCCGACCAACATCACCTATGATCGCCTCGCCAAGACCGGCGCCGACTACGGCCTGCCCGAGGAAAGTGTCGCCAAGATCGCCGATGTGCGCGAGGCCGGGCTGGAGCGTCTCGTCAAGATGCACGAGGCGGGCGTAACGGTCGGCTACGGCTCGGATCTGCTGGGCGGGATGCAGCCGCACCAATCGGGCGAATTCCCCCTGCGCGGGCGGTACATCCCCGCCGACGCCGTCATCCGCTCGGCCACCGTCGATGCCGCGCGCGTGCTGCGCATGGAGGGCGAGCTGGGCGTAATCGCACCGGGCGCGCATGCCGATCTGATCGTCGTGGATGGCAACCCGCTGGAGGATCTGAACCTGCTGACCGAACAGGGCGCACATATGCCGCTGATCCTACAAGGCGGCGTGGCCAAGAAAAAGGCAGCGGGCCTGTGAGGGAGACGGGCGGGCTTCGGCCCGCCGCTCGCGGGCAAGGTTAGTAGCGTTTCGTCCTCTGGGCGGGTTTTGCTGGCACTCAAAAACGCGCAGATGCTGCCTGATGATCCGCAAAGCAGAAGGAATGCCGCCACAGAGGGTCGGATGCGTGAAACCCCTATATGTGGCTCTGCGTTTCGCGAAACTCTGCGACTCAGGTTTTTCGCGACACGCTTTAGCTCAGTGAACAGGGGGCATCATTGCCCTGGGTAACAAGCAAAGAAAATGCGGCAGATCGATCTGCCGCATTTCTATCGATGTCAAGGAATGTTCATTTCGGGTCCGGAGCTGGCGATCTAAATCTGATCCTACTCCATACCTTCAACAATCAAGTCCGCGCAGGAATCGGCCACCTCGGACTGATACTTCTCGCTCACGTTGCTGACCCAGCCAGCCTCGATCACGAAGTCGTCGCGCTGATAGCTTGATTCCTCTTTCAGCAACGCAATCTGTTCAGGCTGTTGTTCGGCCTTGGCTACACAGAGCGGGGTAAATGCCTGAACGACCGCCGACTCCGCGCCAGCCTCTGTCATCTCGACCGCCGCGCCGCCGGTCATCCATCCGCCCCAGGAAAAACCGATGACCATCGCCGCGATTGCACCGCCGACTGCACCCCAGAGTACAGGTTTCGTAGCTTCTGGAATATTCATTGTTGTTCTCCTAGCTTAGGTTATTGTCTCGCGATGCGGTTTGAACACCAACACGAAACCTTGGACCCAAATCGTGTTCCGGCCCCTGTCCCCAAGAGGGCTAACACCGGCATGATCTCAGCACACCACTTGTAATTTTGCGATTGATTGCGACCCGCGCGATGCGAAGTCCGAAGTGACGCGCACGTAAATTCAAGTCAGGGAAGCTCGAATCAAAGTTCAAACCCGCCTTCTAAAGTGGCGGTGCAACCTCAGGTGGCCTTCAAGAAAAATGGTCGAGATGGAGTTTTGCGACTTTCTAAAAACAGATTGCGCGACCGGCGCTCCACCTGACGGACTGAGCCGGGCCAAGGGGGCAAGGGATGTCCGTCCGGATACCCCTCAAGAATTCAGCCGCCCCACCTCCTCGATATAGGCGATCATCTCGTCGCAGGTCGAAATGTCGGCATAGCGGCGGCCCAGATCACGCAAGTTGTCCTTATGCGGCTGCTCGTCATGGTCGCCCACGCAATCCTCGGGCACGATGGTGCGGTAGCCCCATTGGAAACTGTCGATCGACGAGGCGCGGATGCAGCCGCTGGTGATGCAGCCGGTGACGATCACCGTGTCGACGCTGTGCTTGGTAAAGAACGGCACGACAGGCGTCTGAAAGAAGATCGAGGGGCCTGTCTTGCAGATCTTGACGTCATAGCCCTCCTCATAGATGCGCGGATCCAGCTCGGTGCTGGGATGGCCGTGGATGAACTCCCGGCGCACCACGTCGACCTTCCAGTGGGGCATGTCCCCCTCGTCCTTGTAGGCGGTGTAGCAGTTGGCAACGGGAATGTTGTGGGCGCGCGCAACCTTCAGAAGGCGCGCGGTATTCTCGAGGCCCCGCATCACCATCGGCGCGCCGCCGAGCGCGTATTTGTCTTCGGTGAAGGCCTTTTGATAGTCGATCACCACGATGCCGGGCCGCCGGCCGCGTCCGACCTCGATGGTTCCATAACTCCGGGTTTCGTAGTCGGCATTGGTGAAATCGGTCAATGGTGTCTCCTTTATTCTCTTATCGGAACGCCAGCGAGGGCAGCCAGAGTGACATCGCCGGGATCATGATGATCAGGAACAGCGTCACGATATCCATCGCGATGAACCACGCAACGCCCTTGAACACCTGCGGCAAGGTCACGAGGTTGCCCAGCGCCCCCTTGATCACATAGACATTCAGGCCGATGGGCGGGGTGACGAGGCCGACCTCCAGAAGCTTGATCACGATGATGCCGAACCATACCAGATCCAAGCCAGCCCCCTGCACCAGCGGCAGCACCAGGGGCAGCGTCAAGAGCAAGAGGCCGATGGAATCGATCAGCATTCCAAGGATGATGTAGAGAAGCGCGACGGCAAAGAGGATCCACCAGACATTGTCGCTGACGCTGAGGATCACGTCGGCAAAGGCCTGCGGCAGGCCCGACAGCGCCAGGAACCGCGTGAAGAAGACCGAGCCGATCAGGATGATGAAGATGCCCGTCGTGCTGATCGCCGTCTGGATCACCGCATCGCGGATCGCAACCCACGTGAACGAGCCTCGCAAAAACGAGATGAGCGCGGCAACTGCGGCGCCGATGGCGCCCGCCTCGGTCGGAGAAAAGACCCCCGCAAAGATACCGCCCAGCACCGAAAAGATCAGCAGTGGCAGGGGCCAGATGTCCTTGACCGCCGCGATCTTGTCCTCGCGGCTGATCTCGTCCTGCACCACGCCGGCCAGCGACGGCTTCAGTTTGACCCGCGTGACGATCATCGCCATGTAGATCAGCGCCGAAACGAGGCCGGGGATGAACCCGGCAAGAAAGAGCTGGCCGACCGACACCTGCGCATAAACGCCATAAAGGATCAGCAGGACCGAGGGCGGGATCAATGACCCCAAGGTGCCTGAGGCCGCGATGGTGCCCGTCGCCAGACCCTTGTCGTACTTGGCCTTGACCATCTCGGGCACCGCAATGCGCGACATTGCGGCCGCCGTCGCCACGCTCGACCCCGAGGCCGCGGCAAAGAAGGCGCAGGCCGCGACGCTTGCCACCGCCAGCCCGCCGGGCAGGCGTACCAGCACGATCTTGAGCGAGACGAACAGACTCTTGGTCATATCGGTGGTGGTGCAGATATACCCCATCAGCAGGAACATCGGCGCCGCCGTCAGCTCCCACTGGCCGACGAAATCGAAGGGCGTGGCGCTGATCATGCCCCATGCGACATTCATCGAGATCATCGCAGTGATGCCAACGATCGAAACAAGGCCCAGCGTCAGGCCAATAGGCACCCGCAGCGCGATCATGGCCAAGGCCGCCAGCGTGCCGATGATGCCGATATCGAGATTGCTCATGGATTCGCGTCCTTCAAAGGGCTTGGCGGCGCTGGATCGCGCGCAGCAGATTCGACAGGATAGCAAGGCACATGCCCACAAAACCGACAGGCAGCGCCCAACGGCTGGGCCAGATATAGAACAGGAAATTCGACATGATCGTCTCGGACCGGCTGGTCGACCGGATCGCATCGATCCCGCTTTGCCACGCGAGCATTCCAAAGAAGACCAGACCCGCGACACAGGCCAGAATATAGAGCACCAGTTGCGCCCAGTTCGGCATCAACTGCGCAAAGAGATCGACGCGGATATGCTCGTTCTGCAACTCGACGTATCCCAGCGGAAGAAACACAGCGAGGACGACATAGTAGAACGAAACCGTCTCAAGCGTGCCCACCATCGACCCGTTGAAGACGTAGCGCACAAAGACGTCGACGGTGATGTGCACCATCATCAACAGAAGAAAGAGACAGCCCAGCGCCAGTAGCGCGAGGTTGACGTAGCGGATCGCGCTATACAGCAGGCCCGTCTCCTCGGGCGCGCCGCCTTGCGGGTCCTCCGGGTCTGATACGCCATTCGTCATGGGTGCGCCTCCTCGTTGGACAGGCCGGGCAGCATGTTGCCCAGCGATGTTTTCCAGAACGCCAGCATATCCGCGAACAGCTGCGGATCGTCGCGCCAGATCGACTGCGCGCCCATGCCGCGCAAGAGGCAAAGCGTCGCGTTCAGCGCGATGCGCCTCGTGCCCTCTATGCCGTCCATCTCAGGCATCAACGTTTCCCAGATTTCATCAAGCTGGCGATTGTAGTCCAGCGCGACAGGGATCAGCGCCTCTCGTATGGCCGGATCCGTGCGCGCAGCGGTCAGAAATTCCATCGTGATCATGAAGAGCGGGCCGGAAAAGCGGCGCCACATCTCGCTCAGAAATCCGTCAACATCCATGTCGCCGGCGCGGATCGCAGCGGCAATCACCTTGATCTCGTTAATCTCACCGTTCAGCAGATGGCGCAGGGCCTCCTGCATCAACACCTCGCGGCTGGGATAATGGTGCAAGAGCGCACCGCGCGAGACGCCAGCCGCCTGCGCCACATCGACGGTCGAGGTGTCGCGCAAACCCTTGGCCAACACCAACTCGGTCGTCACGGTCAGCAGCCGTTGCTGTGTCGTGCGCGACCGCTCGGCCTGCGTGCGGCGACGCGGCGGGACGGCAGGCTCAGCCGAGGAACGTCCGGCGCCGCCCGAGGCGGCGCCGTTCATATCCTTCATTCGAGGCCATAAGTCGCCGGATCGAGATCGGCATAGATCTCCTCCATAGCGATTTCAGCCAGTGCATCTGGGTCGCTGCGGTCGACATCGGCCAGCAGGTCTTCCCATTTGTCCCATGTCGCGCGGAAGTCGTCGATGACTTCCTCGGCGTTGGTCAGACCGTATTTCTCTTCGGCGGTCTGATAGACGTCTGAGAGTGCCTTTTCCCGGTAATCCAGGATCGACTGCATCAGGTCATCCTCGGGCTCGTGGACGGTATGGCCCTTCTCCTGCGCTTCGGTCAACGCATCCTCGGCGCGCTGGATATAGTTCACGTTCATCCGCGCCATGCCGGTCGCCGAGGCGTCCATCATCACCTTGCGCTGTTCGGTGGTGAGCGAAGCCCAGAAGTCCGGGTTGACGCCCCATTGCGGTCCCGACCAATACATGCCGGTGGGCAGCAGTGTCGTATGCTCAGCCACTTCCCAGAGTGAGCGGTCCATCAGGTCGTTGCCCGCGTTAGACGCGCAATCAAGCGTGCCGCGCTCAAGGCCGGTATACATCTCGGAGGAGGGCACATTGACGGGAATCCCGCCTGCCGCCTCGACCCAGAGCGACACGGTCGATCCGGCGGTGCGGATGCGCTTGCCCTTCAACTCCTCAAGATTGCGAATCGGCTCGCGGCAAAAGAGCAGGTAGGGGGGCGTCGCATAGGCGCCCAGATAGACAACCCCCTTGTCTTTCCACTCGTCGAGCTGCGTCTGGTTATTCATGCTGAAGTCGGCAACCGCAAAGATTGCCACCAGCGGATCTGAATAGTTGAAGCCAAGCTCCTGCACCGCGTTGGCAACGGGCAGCTCGGACGGGGTATAGACAGCGGCGTGATGCGCCACCTGCACGACGTTGTCGCGGATGCCCTGCAAGTTGGCGCGCGGCGCCAGAAGGACGGAGCCTGTATAGACTTCGGGCAGCAGTTCGCCGCCGGACATTTCCTTGACGTTCTCGGCCCAGTCCACATAGCCCCATTTGGTGAAGGGCGTCTCGGTTCCATAGAACGAGTTGGCGATAAAAGTGGTCTCTGCGCTGGCCGCGAGCGGGGCAAGCGTCACGGCCCCGGCGACGCCAACGCCCTTGATGATGTTTGATATGTTTTTCATCTTGATCTCCCTGTTGGAGGACGGGCCAATCGCGGCCCCCGGCCGCGCTCCATCCTCGCCTGTCAGATTGCCCGCAGAGATCACAAACCGTCAACCCTGTTTGTAACTGGACTTCAGAGCAGCGCAGCCGTCGCCACGATCTCGATCAACGTGCCGTCTGCGCGCACACGCGCCTCGCATGTCGCACGCGCAGGCGGGTTTTCAGGATCGAGCCATGCCTCGTAGATCCTGTTCATCTCGTCAAAATCACTCAGGTCGGCCAGCCAGATCTCCATCTTGATGATATGCGATTTGGCCGACCCCGTCTTGTCCAGCAGCGCCTCGACCTTGGCCAGGCAGTCCCGCGTCTGCCCCGCCAGATCATCCTGAGGCGCGCCGATCTGGCCCGACAGCCAAACGATACCCCCATGCACGACCGCCTGGCTCATCCGGGCTCCGGGATCCATTCGCATCGGGGGCATGGCGTGTCTCCTTGGCATGTGGCTGTGGAACATGGCTGCGCACAGACCGACGATAGGCACTCTGGTCTGTCGGAGCAACGTCCCATGTTTGGCCATATGCCGCGCCGCGATCCCGGCGCGGCGCTCAGCTGTCGCGCGCGGCCAGACGTGCGCCCAGCCTCAGCGCATGGGCCGCATCCTGAGCGGCGCGCGGCAAGATGGGATCATACGCCGCGCGGATCAACTGACCGATGTCAGGTCGCAGCACCGCACCCTCCTGCCCCGGCAGGAGAGCGAGCGCAGAGCGGTCCTGAAAAGCCGTATCGGACCACAGCAGGATCGTCTGCACCGCCTGGCTCAGCGCCAGCGTCTCAGCAGGAACAGCGCTCAGGTGCTCGTCCATGCGCAGGAACACGAAGGCGGCCTTGATCGCTCCGTCCGACTCGAAACGAAAGATGCGATACTGGTTCGCATCGGCCTCCTTCAAGCGGGTAACCAGAGGGTCCAGATCCGGGATCATGCGGCCCAGATCGGGCAGCTCCAGCAGCTCGTCCCACTCCCGAAAGAAGAAAATCATCAAGTTTGCGCCGAGTTCGGGATCGGTCTCGACCATCTCGTGCCCAGCCAGCTGCGCCACCGCCTCGATCGCGCCCTTGACCACCGCCAGCGTGGCATCGTCGACCCCGAACACGACGGGCGCGATGGGCCGCCCCCAGCGGGCGCACAGGTAGCTGCCATCCGAGCGGGTGAAATATGTTTCGATCTCTTCGGGTGTCATTGCCGCCTCCAGAATGGTGAGCGGCACATGCCTAACGCAGGTTCGCGCCCGGAGGAAGGGCATGTGCCCCCAAGCCACTCAAGGATTTGGGTATTCTTGCCAAGAAAAGCACGGAAGGCGCGCAAGCTCCCCTCACTCTTTCATTGTTCTTCAAATACTCATTCTTCGCTGCACCACGTGGTGCACTCAAAACAGGTCGCCCTGCCCGGCAGGTTTCGGTGGGGCAAGCCCCATATGGCTCCATGCCCCTTGGGTCAGCATGCGCCCACGCGGCGTGCGCTGGATCAGACCGCGTTGCAGCAGGTAGGGTTCAATCACCTCCTCCAGCGCGTCACGCGATTCCGACAGGGCGGCGCTGAGCGTCTCGATACCGACGGGGCCGCCTTGGTAGGCTTCGGCGATCAGCGTGAGGTAGCGCCGGTCGGCACTGTCGAGGCCAAGGTGATCGACGCCAAGGCGCGTCAGCGCGCTGTCGGCCAGCTCCCGCGTGATCGTGCCGTCGCCGTCGATCAGCGCAAAATCCACCACGCGGCGCAAAAGGCGGCCCGCGATACGGGGTGTGCCGCGAGCGCGTCGCGCGATCTCGTGCGCCCCTTCGACGGCGCAGGGTATGTTCAGCAGTTTGGCGTTGCGGGCGACGATCTCGTGCAACTCGTCCACGGTATAAAATTGCAGCCGGGTCGGAATGCCGAAGCGGTCGCGCAGCGGCGTTGTCAGCAGACCCAGCCGCGTGGTCGCCCCAACGAGGGTGAAGGGCTGCAGTTCTATCCGCACGGTGCGCGCGGCGGGCCCTTCGCCAATGACGAGGTCCAACTCGAAATCCTCGAGCGCGGGATAGAGCACCTCCTCGACCGCCGGATTGAGGCGGTGGATTTCGTCGATGAAAAGGACGTCGCGCGCCTCGAGATTGGTGAGGATCGCCGCCAGATCGCCCGCCTTGGCCAGCACCGGCCCCGAGGTCATGCGAAATCCGACGCCGAGCTCCCGCGCCATGATCTGCGCCAGCGTCGTCTTGCCCAGGCCGGGCGGGCCATGAAAGAGCGTATGATCCATTGCCTCGCCGCGCTGGCGGGCCGATGCGATGAAAACGCGCAGGTTGGCGCGTGCCTCGGCCTGGCCGATGAATTCGCCCAAGTGCTGAGGGCGCAGGCTGCGCCCTTCGTCCTCGGCCAGTTTCTCAGGGCGCAGGGTCGGATCGGGGGCGTCGCTCATCCCTATCAGCCCTTCGGTGCCAGGAGTTTCAGCGCGCCGCGAATGAGATCAGCGGTGCCAGCCCCTTCGGCATCCCCCGCCGCCTGCGCCACGGCGCCTGCGGCCTCGCCGGGGGCATAGCCGAGGTTGGTGAGCGCCGACAGCGCCTCGGCCTGCGGGCCGGGACCGGCGGCAGCCACGGGCGGTGCGGCGGGCGGCGCCGTCTCGATCACCGCGCTATCGCCGTCGATGGTGGGCGGCGTCGGCGCGGGCCCTGCGCCCATCGCCATGATTTCGGGCGCCTTGTCCTTCAGCTCATTCACGACACGCTGCGCCGTCTTGGGGCCAATCCCTCGCGCCGCCTTGACCGAATTCCAGTCGCCCAGCGCGATGGCGCGCCCGATACCGTCGGGGCCAAGCGCGCCGAGGATGGCGAGGCTCGCCTTGGCGCCCACGCCCTGAACGCTCATCAGCAGGCGATGCCATTCCTTTTCGACCAGTGTCGGAAAGCCGAAGAGTTGCAGGATATCCTCGCGCACCAGCAGATCCGTATAAAGCGCCGCATGTTCGCCGGCGCGGGGCAGCCCCTGCATCGTGCGCTCCGAACAAAAGACGAGGTAGCCAACGCCGCGCACGTCAATCAGGACGTGATCGGTGGCGCGATAGTCGATGCGGCCGGCGATACGCCCGATCATGCCAGCGACCTTTCGATGCGCGCGCGACTGGCGAAGTGATGCGCATGGCAGATGGCGATCGCCAGCGCGTCGGCGGCGTCGGGCCCGGTCAGAACCGCGCCGGGCAACTGCATCTTTACCATATGCGCGATCTGCTCCTTGGTGGCGTGGCCGACGCCGACCACTGTCTTTTTCACCTTGTTGGGGGCGTATTCGCCCACATGGATCCCATATTGCGCTGGCGCCAGCACCGCGATGCCGCGCGCTTGGCCCAGCTTCAGCGTGCCTGCGCCGTCCTTGTTCACGAAGGTCTGCTCGACCGCCGCCGTGTGCGGGGCGTATTGGATCAGGATCGCGCCCAGCTGTTGGAAGAGCGACAGAAGCCGCTGCGGCATCTCATCCCCGATCGAGTGCAATGTGCCGTTGGCCACATGGCTAAGGCGACTGCCATCGACGTCGATCACGCCCCAGCCAAGATTTCGCAATCCCGGATCGATCCCAAGAACACGCATGATGTATCGCCCCTGCCCTGCCGCCTGTCTGGCGGCGCCTCGTCTCCGCTTTTGCGCGGCTTGGGAATTGCTTAGCACGAAAGGGGAACGCGGTCCAAGCGGTTTGGCGCGTCCGTTTCATCGCCAGTGCCGCCGCGCCCAAATTGCTGCATTGCAGCAATTCCGCAACCAGCATCACAAGACGATCACTCTGCGGTCACAAAAGCGTTAATTAAAAGCCCTAAGACGCCCCTGCGGACCTATGCACCGGGCGCATGATGACTATGCAAAAGGGCAGTGTTGCCAGATCAGGGGGCCGCATCTATCTGCAGTGCAGCACCAGAGAATACTCTCTGCCAACCAACCGTCATGACGAGGACGTCATGCAAATTCAGGATAGTTAAAATGACCGCTCTCAACACGACCCGCAACACCCAACTTCAAGCCGCACCGATTGGCTTTGGCTTTGCCCGCTTTGTCGCAGCTTTCCACGCATGGAACGATGTACGCGCCACACGCAAGGCTCTGTCGGTTCTGTCGGACCGCGAACTGGAAGACATCGGCCTGACCCGCGCCGACATCGCCAACTTCAGCATCCGTTGATGGGTAAGGGCCGCTCGACCACGCTTGCCACATTCTGAAACGCGCGCCTTTCTGCCAAGGGCGCGCGTTTTGCGTTTCAGCCCCTTATCTATCCCGCGCAGGCAAGGGCCGCGACGCCAAAACCCCCCAGCCGTGACCGGGCAGGAGGGCTTTGCTGTTATAGGAATAAAATAATACTCGTTACCATCTGAACGCCAAAACATGCAGGGCGCGGCAAAGAGGCTGCCGCTCGACCTGCGGCGATCAGAGCAAAGGGGCGATCTGGGTTGCGATGGTATGCGTCACGGGATCGATCTGCATGACCCATGCGCCGACCTGCTCGGCCACGGTGCCCGCCGCCAGCGCATCGGCGCGCTCGGAGTAGGCGACATCGCCCAGATGCAACAGCACCAGCGCCTTGAACGAAAAGAAGGCGACCACCGTCAGAAGGATGCCGTGCACGGGCAGCCCTGCACGGCGGCGTTTGGGCTGAAACACGATCAGGCCATCGCGTCCGACCTTGGCTTTGTATCCACGCGCCAGCCGGTCATGAGAACGGCGCACTTTCTTCAGACGGGCATTGAACCCATCCTGCGAATTGAATTGCGATGACGTAGACATAGGCAGCATCCAAGTTTTCCGGCCCCCGCCAGATCACATGGAAAAACTAGGTCTGAAATGTGTCAATTATGAGGCAAGCACCCCAAGCCCACTGTTTTCAGGCAATTTTTCAAACAGATTTCTGCAAAGTCAGCGTGGTCCAGTCACCAATAACCTCTGCATTGACCAGACTGTTTCCGGCGCGTGTATAAACATCGATGACCTCATCTGCCTGCTCGTTCAATAGACCGGAGAGAATCGCATGGCCGCCCGCGCGGAGCGCAGCGGTCATGCCCGGCGCGAGGTCGATCAGGGGCCCTTTCAGGATATTGGCAAAGATCAGATCAAAGGGCGCGGCGGCCACAAGGTCTGGATGATCGAGGCCGGTGGCAACGATGCATTGCACGCGGCCCTCCAGATCATTGGCCGCCACGTTCACCTTTGCCACGTCCACCGCGACCGGATCTATATCGCTGGCCAGCATGACACCCGGCCACACGCGCGCGGCCCCCATCGCCAGCACCGCTGTTCCGCAGCCGATATCGGCGACAGAGGCATGCGGCGCGCCCGCAGTTGCCAGCCGGTCGAGCGCGCGCAGGCACCCTTGGGTCGTGCCATGATGGCCGGTGCCAAACGCCATGGCCGCCTCGATCAGGAGCGGCTCGGCATCCGCAGGCACCTTGTCGGCATCATGGCTGCCATAGACGAAGAACCGCCCCGCCGACACCGGCGTCAGCTCGCGTTTGACGTGGGCGACCCAGTCGGTTTCAGGCACTTGCGAAATCGCGAAGGGGCGCGCGCCATGCACCTGGGCCAAGAGGGCAAGGCCGATGGTATCGGGCTCGTCCTCGAAGTAGCCGCCAACCTCCCACGTGCCGCTGCCGTCCTCGATCTCGAATGTGCCGACGCCCATCGGCTCGGGCGTGAGATCGTCCAGCGCGTCGGCCAGGGCCTCGGCGCTGGCCTGACCCTGAAGGGTGGTGAGGGCAGTATAGGTGGGCATCGGTGCGACCTCTCAGAGGGGTTATTCCGCCGGCGCAGCAATGACGCGGGTCAGGATTGTCTCGTGCCCCGGCTCGGGATGCCGGGGGATCAGCATTGCAAGTAACAGCGATACACCCGCCATGCCAGCGGCCACGATGAAAACCGCGCCGGGCGAGATCAGCCACAAGAACCCGAGAAGCGCGGGCAGGAACACCGCCGCGATATGATTGATCGTAAAGGCGACAGCGGCCGTGGGGGCAATATCGCCGGGGTCAGCGATCTTCTGGAAATATGTCTTGAGCGCGAGCGCCAGCGCAAAGAGCAGATGGTCGACCACATAGAGCACGGCGGCCAGCACCACGCCCCAGCCGAACATGTAGATCCCGCCATAGGCAAGGAACACGATCATCAGCCCGGCATATTCAAAGATCAGCGTGCGCCGCTCGCCATAGCGCGCGACCGCGCCGCCCATCAGCGGGGCGAAGATCATGTTGGCCAAGAGGTTGATCAGGAAAAGCGCCGTGACCTCATGCACCGCAAAGCCGAACTTTTCGACCATCATGAAGCCTGCAAAGACGACAAATATCTGCCGCCGCGCGCCCGACATGAATTGCAGCAGGTAATACAGCCAGTAGCGCCGCCTGAGGATCATCTTCTTGATCTGCGGATTGGGCGCCTCGAACTGCGGATAGGCGAATAGGGCAAAGAGCGCGATGGCCGCCGTCAGCCCGCCCGACAGGATATAGACGATGTTGTAGGTCAGGCCCAAAGGCTCCCACAGGGCGACGATCAGGCCATAGCAGATCAGCGTCGCGCCCGACCCGGCGGCCAGCAGCCAGCCCAGCATCTGAGGCGCGCGGGCGCGGTCGATCCATTGCAGTTGCAGTGATTGGTTCACCGTCTCGTAATAGTGAAACCCGATCGAGCTGAGCATCGTGACGGTCAGGATGCCGCCCATGCTGGGAAATTGCGCCGTGATGGCGGTCGCGACGCCAAGAAGGATCAGCGACACGAGGCCCAGCACCTGCTCGCGCATGAAGATGATGATGGCGATGACCCCGATGGCCAGAAAGCCCGGTATCTCGCGCACCGTATGCAGCCAGCCGATATCCTGCCCGTCGAACCCCGCCACTTCGATCACGAAGTTATTCAGCAGGGCCGACCATGTGGCAAAGGCGATGGGCATCGCTGCGGCCATGAGGAACAGCAGCGTGATGGGCCTGCGCCAGAATGGCAGGGTGCGGGCATCGGCAAGGCGAACGAGGCGTGTCATGGGATCTGCTTTACGCCCGTGATGGGGGCTTGGCGAGAGGAATGTCGCCCCCTCAGGCCACTGGCACCCTTCCACTGCGCCACAGGATAAAGATGCCAGAGGCCACAATCAGGCCCGAGCCGATCAGCATTGGCAGGGTGATCTCCTCACCGAAAAGCGTCACACCCAGAAGTATCCCGAATAGCAGCCTTGAGTAGCGAAAGGGCGTGACGGCGGATACATCGCCGATGCGCATGGCCTTCATCAGGCAGGCGTAGGCGATGGTGCCCGCCGCGATAGTGCCCAGCAACGCCAGCGCCGCCCCGGCGCCGGGGCGCACAAAGGCATCACCGCTCCAGACCGCGTAGATGAGGCCCGCCAGCGCCATCGCGAAAAAGCCGTAGAGGCCGAGGATCGCCGTGCTGATCGCCGCAGGGGCCGCGCGGCTGGCCAGATCACGCCCGGCAAAGCCGACCATGCCGATGAGCGCAAGGATCGACAGCACCGAAAAGCTGTCGGTTCCCGGCTGGATGATGACCACGACACCGGCCATGCCGATGCCGATCGCGGTCCAGCGGCGCCAGCCCACACGCTCACCAAAGACAAGCGCCGCGCCCGCGACGACCACCAAAGGCGTCGCCTGCAAGATCACCGTGGCCGAGGAAAGCGGCGTCAGCGCCAGCGCCAGCACGTAAAAGAGCCGCCCCATCACCTCGAAGCAGACGCGAATCCGCATGGGCCGCGACACCACCTCGCGTTGAAAGAGCGGCTTGCCCCGCAGGACCAGAACGGCGGCAAAGACCGAAGCGCCGCCGAGGCCAAAGAGGATGAGGATCTGGCCCACGGGCAAGCTGAGCGAGGCGGCCTTGATCGCCGCATCCTCGACGGCAAAGAACGCCATGGCCGCGATCATCCACAGGCTACCAAGAACATTTGCAGGCCTGCCCGCCCAGATATTCATATGCATGATGGGTCCATCACCATGCCTCAGTAGAAACTCTGCGGGTCGATATCGACGCTGAGGCGCAGCGAATTGGGCAGGCGCAGCGCGCCCGTCCATTCGGCCAAAGCAGGCTGAAGCGCGGCACCTTTGGGCGCCTTGACCAGAAGGCGCACGCGGTGGCGGCCCCTCACCCGTGCGATGGGCGCGGGCGCAGGGCCGTAGACCTGCGCGCCAATGTTGCGCAAAGGTGCGTCGGTGCGCGCAAGATGCGTACCCACGTCGAACGCCTCTTGCATGTTGGGCGAGCTGAGGATGATGCCCGCCATGCGCCCGAAGGGCGGCATGCCTGCGTGGCGGCGCTCTTCGGCCTCGGCGCGCCAGAACCCCTCCTCGTCGCCCGACAGGATCGCGCGGATGACCGGATGCTCGGGCTGGAACGTCTGAAGCATCGCCGTGCCCGGCTTGTCGGCGCGCCCCGCACGGCCCGCCACTTGCCGCATCAGTTGAAACGTCCGCTCAGCGGCGCGCAGATCCGACCCTTGCAGGCCCAGATCCGCATCGATGACGCCGACCAGCGTCAGCAGTGGGAAGTTATGCCCCTTTGCCACCAGCTGCGTGCCGATGATGATATCTGCCTCGCCCGCCGCAATGGCGCGGATCTGCTCCTTGAGCGCGCGCGAGCTGGCGAACATATCCGAGCTGAGCGTGGCCACCCGCGCCTCGGGGAAGAGCGCCGCCGCCTCCTCGCCGAGACGCTCGACACCGGGGCCGACGGGCGCCATCTTGCCCTCGACCTCGCAGGCGGGGCATTTTTCGGGCATCGGCTTGGTCTCGCCGCATTGGTGGCACATCAGGCGCTTCTGAAACCGGTGCTCGACCATGCGCGCGTCGCAATGATCGCAGCCCACCTGATGCCCGCACGCCCGGCAGATGGTGACGGGAGCATACCCGCGCCGGTTGATGAAAAGAAGCGATTGCTCGCCCCGCTCGATGCGCTGCTTGATGGCGGACTGCATCGTGGGCGAAATCCAGCGATTGCCGGGCAGATCCTCGCTGCGCATGTCGATCGCGCGTAGCTCGGGCATCACGGCCACGCCAAAGCGCGCCTTGAGGTCGAGCCGCGTGTATTTGCCCGCCTCGGCATTCACCCATGTCTCGAGGCTGGGGGTGGCCGAGGCCAGCACGACTTGCGCGCCGCACAATGAGGCCCGCAGCACGGCCATGTCACGCGCGTTATAAAGCACCCCGTCCTCCTGCTTGTAGGAGGTGTCATGTTCCTCATCGACAACGATGAGGCCCAGATCGCGGAAGGGCAGGAAGAGCGCAGACCGCGCGCCGACGACCAATTGCGCGCCGCCCTCGCCGACCATTTTCCAGCAGCGCCGCCGTTCGGTCATGGTAACCCCCGAATGCCACTCGGCAGGCTTGGCGCCGAAACGCTCCTGCACGCGGGTCAGGAATTCGGCGGTCAGCGCGATTTCGGGCAGAAGGACCAGCGCCTGACGACCCAGCCGCAGCGTGCTGGCCACCGCCTCCAAGTATACCTCGGTCTTGCCCGATCCGGTCACACCGCGCAGCAGGGTCGTGCCATAGGCACCGCTGCGAATGGCGGTGTCGAGGCTGGCGGCGCAGGCGCTTTGATCCTCGGTCAGCGCCTTGGACGCAAAGGCCGGATCAAGGCGGCGATAGGGCGTGTCTCGGGGGGTCTCGACCTCGTCCACCGCGCCCTGCTTGACCAGCCCCTTGACGACAGAAGACGTCACGCCCGCCTCATCCGAAAGCTCCTTGAGGGTGAACGCCTGATCGCCCTGCCCCTCCAGCACGTCCAGGACGCGCTGGCGCGCATCCGTCACGCGGCTCGGCTCGCTGTAGCCCAGTCGGTAGACCTTGCGCATCGATGGCGGATCGCACAGCCCCGGCGCGCGCGTGGCAAGGCGCAGCATCGCGGACATCGGCGTCAGGGTGTAATCGGCTGCCTTTTGCAGGAATGCCTGCATCTCATCGGCCATGGGCGCTACGTCCAGCACGCGGATGATGCTGCGCACCTTGGCCAGATCATAGCCGCCCTCGCCCGGCCCCATGACCGCGCCCAGCACCTTGCGCGGGCCCAGCGGCACTTCGACGAAAGCGCCCACATGACAGCCCCCCTCGGGCGCGCGGTAATCCAGCGTGCGGTCCAGCGGCTGCGCCGTCAGCACGCCGACCAATGCGCCTGCGTCAAAGAACTGGGGGCCGGCGGTCACGCGCGCATATTCCTATCCGGACCTTTCAGGGTTTCACGGGGGTCGCCCATGGGATAAACGATGGGCCAGCAAACTCCAATCCACCAGTTAGGGCCGCCATCATGAAATTTTTCGTCGATACCGCCGAAGTCGATCAAATCGCCGAGTTGAATGACCTCGGGATGGTCGACGGGGTCACCACAAACCCCTCGCTCATCCTGAAATCAGGCCGCGACATCCTGGAAGTGACCAAGGAAATCGCGGGCATGGTCGATGGGCCCGTCAGCGCCGAGGTCGTCGCCCTTGAGGCCGACGAGATGATCGCCGAAGGCCGCAAGCTGGCACAGATCGCGGGCAACATCGCCGTCAAGGTGCCGCTGACATGGGCGGGCCTCAAGGCGTGCAAGGTGCTGTCGGACGAGGGCAACATGGTCAACGTCACGCTGTGTTTCTCGTCCAATCAGGCGCTGCTGGCCGCCAAGGCGGGTGCGACATTCATCAGCCCCTTCATCGGACGGCTGGACGACATCAACCTTGATGGGATGGAGCTGATTTCGGACATCCGTCAGATCTATGACAACTACGGCTACGAGACGCAGATCCTTGCCGCCTCGATCCGTACCGTGAACCACGCCTATCAGGCGGCCATGATTGGCGCGGATGTGATGACCGCACCACCCGCCGTGATCAAGAAGATGGCCGATCACCCGCTAACCGATGCGGGCCTCGACCAATTCATGAAGGACTGGGCGAAGACGGGTCAAAAGATCGTCTGAGCAGAGAATTCATTGTGCGCGAACGCCCGGCGGATCTCTGCGCCGGGCGTTTTGCGTTCAAGGGGCTCGCCTCTGGGCCGGGTTGGACAAATCGCTGGTGCGTGATTATGTCAAGGGCACCTCATGACATTCAAGCTCTGCCAATGAGTGACAGTAGACCAAAGGACATCCCATGAAGAAAATCGACGTCAAAGATGATCTGAAGCGGTCCAAATTCCTCATCAAGGCGATGGTGGCTCAGATCGTCATCGTTCTGATCATCATGTTTTGCTACTGGGCCTACCTGAAGGCGTAAGCGCCAAATGCGCCGGACCGCCCTTGGCCTCGGTCTGGGGCCAGAAGGCCGGGGCACCGCATGCGACCCTGCGCAGAAGTCTGCCGCCATCATGCCTTGGCCCGCCACACGGCCAACTTTCTGACCCCTTGCCACAAATCAGATGAAGATTTCCGCGCAACCTCATGCTAAAACGATCAAAACCAAAAAAACGAGCGTGAGCATGAGCAGTAAACCCAAGATGGACGACCACCTGCGTGAGCGGATCATCAGTCAGCCCGACGTAATCCTTGAGGATCAAGACCTTATGCACGCCCTCATCGCCGCGAACGAGCGCGCGATGGGCGGGAATATTGTCGATCTGCGCGGCATTGCGATGGACCGGCTGGAGGCACGTCTGGACCGGCTTGAGGACACGCATCGCAGCGTGATCGCCGCCGCCTACGACAATCTTGCCGGCACGAACCAGGTGCATCGCGCCATTCTGCGGATGCTGGACCCGACCGAGTTCGAGGTTTTCCTGCGTGATCTGGGGGGCGAGGTGGCCGACATCCTGCGTGTGTCCTCCGTGCGTCTGATTCTCGAGTCGGTGCAGGACGAAAACGATCCTGCGGTGCAAAGGCTGGGCGACGTCCTGTCAGTGGCCGAGCCGGGATTCGTTGCCCGCTATATTGAAAACGGGCGCAGCGGCGAGCGCCCCGTCACCTTGCGCCAGCTCTCTGGCGGTGAGGGCGCCCTACATGGCGCAGCGGCGGCGCACATCCGGTCCGAGGCGTGCCTGCGCCTCGATTTCGGGTCGGGTCGCCTGCCCGGCATGCTGGTGCTGGGCGCCGAGGATCCGCATCAATTCACGCCGCAGCAGGGCACAGACCTTCTGGCCTTCTTTGCGGGCGTTTTCGAGCGCGCGATGCGGCGCTGGCTGTCATGATCTCGCCCGCTGCGCGGGACGCGCTCGCGCTGTGGCTGGACCACCAGCGCGCGCTGCGCGGCGCGGCGAACAACACGGTCACCGCCTATACTGGCGATGTCACCGAATTCCTCACCTTCATCACCCAGCACAAGGGCGCGCCCCAAGGCCTCGGTGCGCTCAGCGTCATCACCACCGCCGACATGCGCGCGTGGATGGCCCACGCGCGGGGCCATGATGTGGGGGCAAGGTCGCTGGCGCGCAAATTGTCGGCGGTCAAATCCTTCTACCGCTGGCTGGCCGAGCGCGAGGGCTTCGAGCCGACGGCCGTGCTGGCCACCCGCAGCCCCAAGTTCCAGCGCAAACTACCCCGCCCGCTGAGTGTCGACGCCGCAAAGAGCGTGATCGAGACGGCGGAGTTCCAATCGCTGACGCCCTGGATCGCGGCGCGCGACCGCGCGGTTATCACGCTTCTTTACGGCTGCGGCCTGCGCATTTCCGAGGCGCTGTCGCTGACCGGCGCCGACGCCCCGCTGCCCGGCAGCCTGCGCATCACCGGCAAGGGCGGCAAGGAGCGGTTGGTGCCTGTCCTGCCCGCCGCGCAGACCGCAGTTGCCGAGTATACCCGCGCCTGCCCGCACACCATTACGGCGGATGGCCCTCTTTTCATGGGCGCACGGGGCGGCGCGCTGTCCCCCCGCGCGATTCAGGGCGTAATGGCGCAGGTGCGCGCACAGCTGGGCCTGCCCGCGACGGCCACACCCCACGCGATGCGCCACAGCTTTGCCACGCACCTGTTGAATGCGGGCGGCGATCTGCGCAGCATTCAGGAGCTTTTGGGTCATGCGTCCCTCTCCACCACACAGGCCTACACGGGCATCGATACCGCCCGCCTGATGGAGGTCTATTCCCGCGCGCACCCCAAGGCACGCTCCAAGGCATGAACAAAGCCGGATTGCCCGCCATCCTCTTTGCGCCTATAGGGACGCCATGACACGCGAAATCAAAGCCCTCTCCGTCCACCTTTTCACCGCCACAGGCATTGTCTTTGCGATGCTGGCCATGCTGTCGGCGGCGAACGAGCAGTGGGGCATGATGTTCGTCTGGCTGGTCGTCGCCTTTGCCGTCGACGGCGCGGACGGGCCGCTCGCCCGCAAATACGAGGTCGACAAATACGCGCCCCGCTTTGACGGTATGCTGCTGGACATGATCATCGACTTCATCACCTACGCCTTCATCCCGGCCTTCGCCCTCTTTCAATCGGGGCTGCTGCCAGGCTGGACGGGCTGGGCCGCGATCATCGTCATCACCTTTGCCAGTGCGATGTATTTCTGCGACCGCGGGATGAAGACCAAGGACAAATCGTTCAAGGGCTTTCCGGGCTGCTGGAACATGCTGGTGCTGGTCCTCTTCGCCACCTCGCCGCCCTTCTGGTTCACGCTGGGCCTCGTGACGGTGCTGGCTGTGGCCATGTTCCTGCCGCTGAAGTTCGTGCACCCCGTGCGCACCAAGCGCTGGCGCAGCATATCGCTGCCGATGATCTTCATCTGGACGTTCTTTGCCGGCTGGGCCGCCTGGGTCGATTTCCACCCCGAAAGCTGGGCGCACTGGGGTCTGGTCATCAGCTCGATCTACCTCTTGGGCGCAGGCATCGTGCAGCAGATCGTGCCGGAGAAGAAGGGCTGACAATCCCGGTCTCTTGACTTCCCAACCTTTCGCCAAACTCCTGCCCCAATGGCGCATTAGCCAAGGTCAGATGCGCAGGCGCATGGAACCAAGATCAGCGCGACCACCGAAGGCAATTGGCGCGGCTACCTGTCCAAGCGATCCGAGCTCTATGAGCTCGACGACCCCGGGCCGAATGCGATGGTTCGCTACAAACCCGAGGGCTTCGCAGCGCTCCCCCTCTAAATCAACAACCCACCCGCTCCCTCGTGCCGGAGCAGCCAGACCTTCGTCTCGACCCCGCCCTTGCCGGAAAATCCGCCGAGGCCGCTGGTGCCCAGCACGCGGTGGCAGGGAATGATGATCGGGATCGGGTTGCCGCCGCACCCTGTCCCAATGGCCTGCGCGGGGGCTTTCAAAGCCTTTGACAGCTCGCCATAGGTGCGTGTCTGCCCGTGCGGGATTGCGGCGATGGCGGCGCAGACCTGTCGCTGAAAGTCCGAACCGCCAACGCGGGTGGGCAGGTCGAACGCGGTCAGATCGCCTGCGAAATACGCGCTCAGCTGCTCAAGCGCGCGGCGCAAGAGGGGTGTGTCGTCCGGCAAGAACGCATCGTGCCAGGCAAGCGACGTGATCGCCCCATGCTCTTCGGTGACGCAAAGCGCGCCGAGGGGCGTGGTCAGCGAGGCGCTTGGCACCGTCCCGGCCCTCGGTCAGGCGGAATGGGCGCCGTCGGCCAGCCCCTTGACGAAGGCCAGCACATCCGCCGGGCTGTCGCCCGCCGCCATGCGGCTGACGATGGCCGATCCGACGACCGCCCCATCGGCGACGCCCGCGATGGCGCGGGATGTCTCGGGCGTGCGGATGCCAAAGCCGACGATGATCGGCAGGTCCGTCTGCTTCTTGATGCGCGCGACCTCGGGCGCGACATCGCCCGCCTCGGCCGCCGCCGCGCCGGTGATGCCGGTGATCGACACGTAATAGACGAACCCCGATGTATTTTGCAGCACCTTGGGCAAACGCTTGTCATCCGTGGTGGGCGTCGCGAGACGGATGAAGTTGAGGCCCGCCGCCTGCGCGGGGATGCACAGCTCCTCGTCCTCTTCGGGGGGCAGGTCGACCACGATCAGCCCGTCGATACCCGCCTCGCGCGCGTCGATCAGGAACTGGTCCACCCCGTGATTGTAGATCGGATTGTAGTAACCCATCATCACGATGGGCGTCGTGTCGTCGCCCTTGCGAAACTCGCGCGCCATCTGAAGCGTCCGCTTCAGCGTCATGCCACCCTTGAGCGCGCGCTGCCCGGCCAGCTGGATCGTCTCGCCATCGGCCATCGGGTCGGTGAAGGGCAGGCCCAGCTCGATGATGTCGACGCCCGCACCCGGCAGACCCTTGACCACCTCCAGCGAGGTGTCGAAATCGGGGTCGCCCGCCATGACATAGGCCACGAATGCCTTTTTCCCGGCGGCTTTCAACTCGGCGAATTTTGCGTCGATACGGCTCATGGCGGTCCCTCTGATTGATGCCGTCGGGTTTGGCCCAAGCGGGCGGGGAAATCAATGGTCTGCTTGACGCCGCATACCCCTCTGCCCTAGATGCCGTGACTTTTGGATCAGGAGCGGCGTCATGGGTTTCAAAATGGGTATCGTCGGACTGCCCAACGTGGGCAAGTCGACGCTCTTCAATGCGCTGACGCGCACCGCTGCCGCGCAGGCCGCGAATTTCCCCTTTTGCACGATCGAGCCGAATGTCGGCGATGTAGCCGTGCCGGACGCGCGCCTCGACACGCTGGCGCGCATTGCGGGCAGCAAGCAGATCATTCCCACGCGCATGACCTTTGTCGATATCGCGGGCCTCGTGAAAGGCGCGAGCAAAGGCGAGGGCCTTGGTAACCAGTTCCTCGCCAATATCCGCGAGGTTGACGCCATCGCGCATGTGCTGCGCTGCTTTGAGGATGGCGACGTCACCCATGTCGAGAATCGGATCGATCCGGTGGCCGACGCCGAGACCATCGAGACCGAGCTGATGCTGGCCGATATCGACAGCATCGTAAAGCGGATGCAAAACATCACCCGCAAGGTGCGCGGCGGCGACAAGGAGGCGGTCCAGCAGGAACGCCTGCTGAAATCCGCCCTCGCCGCGCTGGAGGATGGCAAGCCCGCGCGCACGGTCGAGGTCGATGACGAGGACAAGCGCGCGTGGAAGCTGCTGCAACTCTTGACGACCAAGCCGGTGCTCTACGTCTGCAACGTCGGCGAGGCTGATGCAGCCGAAGGCAATGCGATGTCGGCCAAGGTGGCCGAGATGGCCGCGGCCCAAGGCAACTCCGCCGTGGTCATCAGCGCCCAGATCGAGGAAGAAATCAGCCAGCTCGACGCGGATGAGGCCGAGATGTTCCTGACCGAGATGGGCCTCGACGAGGCAGGGCTGAGCCGCCTCATCAAGGCGGGCTATGAGCTCTTGCACCTTGAGACCTATTTCACGGTGGGTCCAAAGGAGGCCCGCGCCTGGACGATCCGCACGGGCACCTCGGCCCCCAAGGCAGCCGGCGTCATCCACGGCGATTTCGAGCGCGGCTTCATCCGCGCCGAGACCATCGCCTATGATGATTTCGTCACGCTGGGCGGCGAGCAGCCCGCCAAGGAAGCGGGCAAGATGCGCGCCGAAGGCAAATCGTATATCGTCAAGGATGGCGACGTGCTGCACTTCCTCTTCAACACCTGAAGGCGCGCGCCGGAAGGAGAGCCGGATGACCGCAGACCCGATCCATGCGCGCCGTGCCGGACCCACCAGCGCGTCCGAGGTGGCACCATGAGCGACACCTTCCCCGAGGGCCTTCAGGATTTTCTCTGGACACTCGCAGACGACATGCACGCCGACGCCGATTGGGGCGCGCCGGCCGATTACATTCCCGAGCTGGCCGCTGTCGATCCCGCCCAGTTCGCCATCTCGGTTGCGATGGCCGACGGGCGCACGATCTCGGCCGGGGCACATGACACAACCTTTTCGATCCAGAGCGTGAGCAAGGTTTTCACGCTCGCCGCCGCGCTTGGCCGGATCGGTGATACGCTCTGGGGCCGTGTCGGGCGCGAGCCTTCGGGCACGGCCTTCAACTCCATCGCGCTGTTGGAGCAGGAAAAGGGCCGGCCGCGAAATCCCTTCATCAACGCGGGCGCCATCGTGACCACCGATGCCCTTCTGGACAAGCGCAAGCCGCGCGAGGCGCTGGCCGAACTCTTGCAATTTATCCGCTTGGCCGCCGAGGATGACGATATCTACATCGACCAGCATGTGGCCGCCTCCGAGGAGGCGACGGGCCACCGCAACGCGGCGCTGGCGCACTACCTTTATTCCTTTGGCAACCTGACGAACGAACCGGACATGACGCTGGGCACCTATATGCACCAATGCGCCATCGCCATGACCACGGACCAATTGGCGCAGTCGGGCCGGATGCTGGCAGGGCTGGAAGGGGCGCCGCGCCTCATCTCGCCCAACCGCGCGCGCAGGATCAACGCGCTGATGATGACCTGCGGGCATTACGACGGCTCGGGCGATTTCGCCTTTCGCGTTGGCCTGCCGGGCAAGAGCGGGGTCGGGGGCGGTATCCTTTTGATCGCGCCCGGTAAGGCGTCGATTGCGGTCTGGTCACCGGGGCTGAACTACTACGGCAATTCCAAGGTCGGCACGCTTGCCGCGCACCGGCTTGCAAATTTCACAGGCTGGTCCGTCTTCGGCGCCTGAACTGCCCCGCATCATCACCCGGCGTCATCACCTTGCGTCTTGGGCGCCACTGCCCGATGGTCGCACGCGCATTGCAAGAGGCCCGCACCATGACCCAGTTTCGCAAATCAACCGCGCTCTCGCGCATTCAGCCCGCCGCGACCATCGCCATCACGCAAAAGGCGCGCGATCTGCGGGCCGAGGGCCACGATATCATCTCGCTCTCGATCGGCGAGCCGGATTTCGACACGCCGGAGCACGTCAAGACCGCCGCCGCCGAGGCAGTGGCGCGGGGCGAGACGAAATATACTCCCATTCCCGGTATCCCCCAGCTGCGCGAGGCCATCGCGCAGAAATTCGCACGGGAAAACGCGTTGGATTACGCGCCCTCGCAGACCATCGTCTGCACCGGGGGCAAGCAGGTGATCGCCAACGCGATGCTGGCCACGCTCGACCCCGGCGACGAGGTAGTTGTGCCCGCGCCCTATTGGGTCAGCTACACCCAGCAGGTCGAAATGACGGGCGCGGTGCCCGTGGTGGTGCCCACCCGCGCCGAGGATGGCTTTCTCATGACGCCCGCCGCGTTCGAGGCGGCAATTACGTCCAAGACCCGCTGGCTGATCCTCAATTCGCCCTCCAACCCCTCGGGGGCCGTTTATGGCGCGCAGGATCTGCGCGCCTTGGCCGAAGTTCTGGAACGTCATCCACACGTCTGGGTATTGTCGGATGATATGTATGAACATCTGGTGTATGGCGTCACGCCATTTGCCACGATGGCCGCCGCCGCCCCTGCAATGAAGGACCGCACGCTGACGATGAACGGCGTGAGCAAGGCCTATGCGATGACGGGCTGGCGCATCGGCTATGCCGCCGGGCCGCAGCCCTTGATCGATGCCATGGCGCTGGTTCAAGGCCAGCTGACCAGCGGCGCCGCGCGGCCCTGCCAATGGGCGGCGCATGCGGCACTGACCGGGCCGCAGGATGCGATCCACAGCCAGCGGAAGGCGTTTGAGCGCCGCCGCGATCTGGTCGTCGCACGCCTCAATGCGATTGAGGGTATGGACTGCCCCACACCGCCGGGCGCGTTCTACGTCTTTCCCTCCTGCGCGGCCTATCTGGGCAAGACCACGCCGGGCGGCCGCCGCATAGACACCGATGAGGACTTTGTCATGGCCCTGCTGGAGGAGGGCGGCGTCGCCTGCGTGCATGGCGCGGCCTTCGGCCAAAGCCCATATTTCCGCGTCAGCTATGCCGCCTCGGAGGCCGAACTGACACAGGCGATGGACCGCATCGAGGCGTTCTGCAAGGCGCTGGCCTAGGCCAAAGCCGTGACGCTTCAGTAGCTGGCCTCTCTCTGGCAGGTCACGGCCATCTCGGCCACCGACGCCGTATTGGGCAGATCCAGCGCCAGTTTGACCATGCGGGCAACATCGCCCGGCTGGGTCATCTCGCCCGCCGGGAAATCGGTGATCGCCTCGGCCATGTCGGTATTGACGTAGCTGGGGCAAATCGCGGTGGCACGGACACCCTTGTCCCAGCCCGCCTGCCGGATGCCGTGGGTCAGGGCCACGGCAGAAAACTTCGTCATGGAATAGGCGCCGCTGGCCGCCGAGGCGACGCGCTTGCCCGAAAGCGACGCAAGCATGACGACCCGGCCCGTGCCGGACATCCCCAGCGCGTCCCATGAGGCGCGCACAAGACGGCGGGGGGATTTGACATTGACCTCGAGCATGGCATCCAGCGCGTCGTCACTGACCGAGATGACGTCCTGCACCTCGATGATGCCCGCACAGCAGATGACGGCATCGATGCGCCCGTAATGCGCCAGCGCAGCCTCGGCCCATGCCGCCTCGTTCGCCTCGAATGCATCGAAGGGGGCGACATGGTGATCGCGCCAGCGCGCATCCGCCTCTTCGGGGCGGCGCAGGCCCAGCGACAGGCGCCAGCCCGCATCCGCCAGAAGGCCCGCCACCTCGGCCCCTATACCGCGACTGCCACCCGATATCAGCGCAACCTTATCCATCATCTGCCTCCCGCATCACAGTTTGCGCCCATCTTGGTGCCGCCCACAGGGAATGGCAACTGCGGCGCATCGGGCAGTGTCCCGGCGCCGCGCCGCCTCGACAACTTGCACCGAAAGGCCCGATTTCATCAGCTTGCGCGCCGTTCCAAGCCCTGCGGCGACGATGATGACGACATCCGGGTTGGTCTGGATCTGGGGCGTTTGGCATGTGTCAGCGGCCATGGTCGCCTCCCCTCCCCGCTCTCAGTGCTGATCGAGATCGCAGGTTGCCGTCAGCAGGCGTGTGCCCGCCTCGATCCGCCACGCCGCGGCAGAGCCGGGCATGAGATAGAAGCTGTCGCCCTTGCCGAACGCCATATCAGGTGCATCCCCCAGCTTCACCGCGCCTTCCAGCACATGAACCAGATGACGCCCCGCGCACGGCACGGGTTCGATCAACGGCGCGGGATAGTTGTCGATATGCACGCGCATTCGGCCATCGTGGTTCACGAAACATGTCGTCCGCTCCACCACAGCGCCCTCCGGCACGGGCCTTGCGGCAAGCGCGGGGACGGTGATCCGGTGCAGGCTGTCGTTGCTGGCGGCTGCCGCGCCCGAGGTGGGCGTTGATCCGTCCAGAATCATGAAGATTTTGCGCACGGTGCCAGGCATCTTCCATTGGCACTCAAGGCCCTTCGGAATGATGAATGCCTCGCCGGGCCCGACGGCGAAGGCGGTGCCGTCCGGCATCGCCATTTCGACACTCCCCTCCAGCAGCAGCATGAATTCATCCACTGGATAGGGGCCGGGTTGATCGACGAAGGCGGTGCATTCCCAAATGCCGACCGAGTAATCCTCGGCCTCCACCTCATCATGAAAACAGCCGGATTGAACCGGCGTGCCCGAGACCAGAGCCGCAGGATCCATCTCTGGCCACGCCTCCAGCTTGGCGGCCCCAGCGCCGTCTGGAATGATTCGTTTTACGTTGGTTTTCTCTGACATCGCGGGATTTTCCTTGCTTCTTCAGGCACTCGAAAAAGGCGCTCCGGCCTCGGGTTTAGGTAAGTCTTTCTGCATCTTGGCCGATTTAGGTGCATCTGAACACCCGCGCGCAAACCGATGGTGATTGCAATGAAGCTTGACGTGCAACGCCGCTGCGCACAATCTGAATGAACGACCGTTCAGTCGATTTTCGTGTTCTGCACGCCTTGCGACGACGGAGATCGGTTCCTGCGCATCTGCGGGCCTATGTCTGCGCCATGCGCCTCACACGGGTAAGGGAAGTGCTTTCTATGGATGTTGTTGATCACCTCAATGCGGTCCGACGCGGGAAACTGTCGCGCAGGGCGTTTAATCGGGCGCTTCTGGGCGCAGGCGTCGGAATGCTGGCCACGCCGCTGACCGGCCGGCGCGCAATGGCTCAATCGGACGAGCAGGGCACCATTTTCACTTGGGGCGGCTATGACATCCCCGAGCTTTACACTCCCTACGAGGCTGCCAACGGAGCGCTGCCCAATTTCTCGATTTTCGGCGGCACCGAGGAGGCGCTGACCAAGATACGGGGCGGCTTTAACCCTGACGTTGCGCATCCGTGCAATGCGGGGCTGACGCGCTGGGTCGATTCGGGGATGTTCGCGCCGCTCGACACGTCGCGCCTGTCCAACTGGGGCGACATCATGCCCGAATTGGTCGCACTGGAGGGCAACGATGCAGGCGACGGCCAGCCATGGCTGGCGCCCTTCGACTGGGGCAGCACCTCCATCACCTATCGCACCGATCTGTTCGAGGTTGAGGGCGAGGAAAGCTGGTCCATGCTCTGGGATGAGCGCTATGCGGGACAGCTCGGATCACTCGCCTCGGGCGGAGATGCATGGTGGTGCGGCGCGATCAAGGCCGGGGTGGATTTCGCCGACATCGCAACAGACGAAGCCTTCGAGAAGATCGCGGCAGCCATGCGCGAGCAGCGCCCACTGATCCGCGTCTATACCGACGACACCACCACGCTGGAACAGGCGCTTGCCGCGGGCGAGATCGCGGCAGCGATGACGTGGAACAGCTCTGCCGTGACGCTGGCGTCCGAGGATGTTCCCGTGCGCTTTGCCCAGCCAAAGGAAGGCGCACTCACATGGGTCTGCGGCCTGATGATCCTCAAGGACGCACCCAACCCCGAGAAAGCCTACGAGATCATCGACGCCCTTCTCAGCGTTGAGTCGGGCGAGTTCATGATCAACGACTATGGCTATGGGCATTCCAATGCCCGATCGTTCGACGCCTTCGACGACGAAACGCTGACATCGCTGGGCCTGAGCAAAAAACCCAGCGATATCCTTTCAGCGGGACATTTCCAGGTGCCCCAGACCCAAGAATGGGAAACGCGGATGAACGAAACCTTCGAGATGATCAAGGCGGGGTTCTGATCGGATGCGGGCGGAGTCTGCAGCGCCAATTCCGCCTCCGCCCGCAGCCTGCGGGGCCTCGGCCGCATCCGGGCCGCGCCCATCATGAGCGATGCTGCCGCCCCATCCGCTGCAAACCGCGCCCGACCGGCCGCAAGGCCCGGTATTCTGGCCCGCCTGCGGCGCAGCAAATCGGCACAAAGCTATGGCCTCTTGTCTCCGACGCTTCTGGTGCTCATCGTCGGCGTGGTCATTCCGTTTCTCATCCTTCTGGCAATGAGCTTCTGGACGCGGCAGGGATTTGATTTCGACACCACTCTGACAACGGCCAATTACACGCGCGCTTGGGACGAGCCGATCTATGGCGCATTCCTCGCACGCTCGTTCTGGATCTCGGGCATTGCGACGGTCGCGACCCTCCTGCTGTGCTATCCCATGGCCTATTATGTCGCCTTCCACGTGCACCAAAGGAAAATGCTGTGGATCGTCCTCATGACCCTTCCGTTCTGGACCAGTTACCTGCTGCGCGTTTTCGCGTGGAAGGTGATCCTGGGCTATGAGGGCGTCATCAATGCGTCCCTCATGGGCACGGGCCTGATCGATGCCCCGATGGAATTCCTGCTCTATAGCCAGACGGCGGTGATCATCACGCTGGCTCATGCCTGGGCGGCCTTTGCCATATTGCCGATGTATGTCTCGCTGGAGAAAATTGACCGCGCGCTGCTCGAGGCGGCGGCTGACCTCGGCGACGGGCCAGCCATGCGATTCCTGCGCATTACCCTGCCCCTGTCGATGCCCGGCGTCATCGCCGCATCATTCCTGATCTTTATCCCTACAACGGGCGACTACATTACCCCTGCCCTGCTGGGCGGCCCGGACGGCGCGATGATCGGCAACCTCATCCAGTTGCAATTCGGGGCAGTCAACAACTGGCCCATGGGGGCGGCGCTGTCGATCATCCTCATGCTGTGGATCGCAGCCATTGGCCTGGTGTTTCTGTTTGTCGCACGCCGCGCACAGCAGGCCGCGACATGAGCAAGGGCAGCTATATCTCGCGGCCGAACCGCACCTTGCAGATCTATGCGTGCATCTTTCTGGTGGTGCTCTACACGCCGGTCCTGTTCATCCCTCTCTTCAGCTTCAACGCCTCGATCTACGTGCGCTTCCCGCTTAGCGGATTCACCACCGATTGGTATGTCGACCTGATGAGCCGCGACACGGTGTGGAAGGCGATGTGGAACTCGGTCCGGGTCGGCCTCAGCGTGTCGGTCATCGCGACGATCCTTGGCGTGCTGGCCGCGCGCGCCATCACGCGCCACAGGATGCTGGGGCAAAATGCCATCATCGGGTTCGTCATGCTGCCGCTGGTCATTCCAGGCATCATCTTTGGCGTTGCGCTTTTGGTGCTGCTCAGCAGGATGGGCGTGCCCCTGTCACTCTATACGGTTGCGCTGGGCCATCTCATCGTGTGCCTGCCCTTTTCGGTCGCCACGCTCTTGCCGCGCTTCGAGGGGATGGACCGCTCGATGGAAGAGGCGTCAGCGGACCTTGGCGAAAACGGTTGGTGGACCTTCTGGCGCGTGACCTTTCCGGTCGTCCTGCCGGGTATCATCGCCAGCCTGCTTCTGACCTTCACCGTGTCCTTCGATGAGTTCATCATGGCGTTTTTCCTGTCCAGCACGGATACGACCCTGCCGATGTACATCTGGTCGCAGCTGCGCTTTCCCCGCGAGTTTCCCACGATCCTCGCCCTGTCGTCACTTGTCCTCACGGTGTCCTTCGCGCTGGTCTTTGTCGCGCTCTGGATCAACCGGATGGGCGTGGTGGATGACGACAGCGCGTCCCAATAAGAGGCACAAGTCCAGTGGCCAATTCCCAACCCATCATCAGCGTGCAGCAGGTCGGCAAATCCTACGGGGCCTTTCGCGCGATCGAGAATATCTCGCTGGAGATCAAGCATGGCGAATTCTTCTCGTTGCTCGGGGCGTCGGGCTGCGGCAAGACCACCCTGCTCAGGATGCTTGCGGGCCTCGAGGATGTCACGGACGGCGAGATCCTGATCGACGGCGCGCCCATGTCGGGGGTGCCGCCCTTTCGCCGCCCGGTGAACATGGTGTTCCAGAGCTACGCGATCTTTCCGCATCTGAACGTCGCCGACAACATCGGCTATGGGCTGCGCAAGCAGCGCCTGCCCCGCGCGAGGCGCAACGAGATGATCGACGAGATGCTGTCGCTGGTCATGCTGGAGGGCTATGGCGAGCGCCGCGCCAACCAGCTGTCGGGCGGCCAACGCCAGCGTATCGCACTGGCGCGCGCATTGATCATGAGGCCCAAGGTGCTCTTGCTGGACGAGCCCTTGGGCGCGCTGGACAAACAGTTGCGCGAGCAGATGCAACTGGAACTCAGGCGCCTGCAACAAACACTGGGCATCACCTTTGTGTTTGTTACCCACGATCAGGAAGAGGCACTGACCCTGTCTGACCGCATCGCCGTCATGTCGGGGGGCGACGTGCTTCAGGTCGATACGCCCAGCGGCCTGTATGAACGGCCGCGCAACCGCCAGATCGCCAGCTTCATCGGCAACATGAACTTCATGAATGCGCGTGTACTGTCGCGGGAGGCCGGAACTGCGGCGGTCGAGATCGACGGGCTGGGCAAGATCGAGATTTCGGCCAAGGGCACCACGCTCAGCGCGGGCGACCGCACCTGCGTCGCCATTCGTCCCGAAAAGCTGCGCGTGCATACCGCCCGGCCCGAGGGCCGCGCGCCCGGCGTCGAGGGCACCCTTGAGATGACGACATATCTGGGCGAGCGCAGCCACCATCGCATCCGAGTGCCCGGCCTGGATCAGCCCCTGTCGGTCTCGTCGCAGAACAGCACCATCGAAGTCGGCGCGCCCGGCACCGGGCAGCGCCCGGTCTGGTTGACTTGGGCGGATGGGGCCCTCATCCCTCTCAACGACGCATAGGAGATGCAATTGCCGACGCAGACCGCCCCCAGAAGCCAACGGTACGCCCCACCCGAAGTGCGCCGCCAGCAGCTGATCGAAGCGACGCTGGACGCGCTGGCCCAAAAAGGCGTCTCGGGGACGACCATGGCGGAGGTGACCCGGCGTGCGGGCCTTTCCATGGGGATTGTCAGCCTGCATTTTCAATCCAAGGACAATCTGCTGACCGCAACGCTGCGCAGCCTCGCCGAAGAGATCCGTGACGCTTGGGCCCATAGCCACAAGGACAGCACCCTTTCCCCGGCCAAGCGATTGAGCAGCGTCGTCGCCGCCAGTTTCGATGCCAGCACGTCCTCACCCACCAAGATGAGGGCTTGGTTCGCGTTCTTTGGCGAAGCGCGCTATCGCCAGATCTATCGCGACATGGTCACGGATTTCGACGAAGAGCGTATCGACGCGATCGAGACGCTCTGCGCGCAGATCATTCACGAAGGCGGCTACAAGGACATCTGCCCCAAGACGCTGGCCGCCACGGTAGAGTGTCTGTGCGACGGTCTGTGGCTGAGCATGATCCTCTATCCCGACTGGATGACGCCCGCCGTTGCCAAGTGCCGCGTCATGGATGTCCTCGCGCGGCATTTCCCGATGCATTTCCAGCTATCCGGGGCACAGACAGGCGCAGGGACGCAGGCAGAAGGCGCGACATGAGGGCCGCCGCGCCCACCCGCCGCAACGCGCTGGCCGGGATCGCCGGTATGGCGGCGGCACTGGCGTGGCCGCGCGGTCTGGTCGCGCAGACATCCAACCCCGACATCGTCGTGATCGGCGCAGGGGCCGCCGGCATCGCGGCCGCGCGCCGCGTCATCGCCAGCGGGATGACAGTGCAGGTGATCGAGGCCGCAGACCGCATCGGCGGGCGCGCCTATACCGAAAGCGACACGTTCGGGGTGCCCTACGATCACGGCTGCGCATGGCTTCAGGGGCCCGGCGACCTGCCGCATTTGCAGGCTGCGCGCGATCTGGGGGTGAAACTGGTCGATCACGGCGCGGCGCGCGACGTGCTTTACGCCGAAGGCAGGCGCGCGGACCATGCCGAGCGCACTGCTTACGGCCGCGCCTTTGCCCGGCTCTATGCCGCGCTGGACACAGGCAGCGACGTGGCCGCGTCCAGCCTTGCCCCGCTCGGCGGTCCGATGGATGCCACAGCGCAAACCTGGACCGGACCAATGGATTTCGGCGTCGACATGGGCGCGCTCTCGACCGCCGACTTCAACGCCTATCCCGCGTTTGACGTCAATTATCTTGTGCATGAGGGACTGGGCACACTGGTGGCGTATCTGGGCCGTGCCCTGCCGGTCAGCCTTGGCACCGCCGCCACCGGCATCGACTGGAGCGGCGATGGCGTGCGCGTCGAGACAACGCGCGGCACCATCAACGCCCGCGCGGCCATCGTCACCGTCTCGACGGGGGTGCTTGCCTCGGGGGCGATCCGATTCACCCCGGCCCTGCCCAGCGCCAAGCAACAGGCGATTTCCGACGTGCCCATGGGCCTTTTGACGCGCATCGCGCTGCAATTCGACGGCGCGCGCTTTGGACTGTCCGAGAATGATTTTCTCACCTATGCGGTGCCCGGCGACCTGCCTGCCGAGGCCTGCTTCTTTCTGGCGTTTCCCACCGGACACGACATCACCGTCGGCTTTGTCGGCGGGCAATTCGGCTGGGATCTGGCACGCGCGGGCGAAGCTGCGGCAGTGAATTTCGCCTTGGGCGCATTCACCCGCATGATGGGCAGCGGTGTCGACAAGCATTTCGTCAAGGGACATATGAGCGGCTGGGCGCAAAACCCGCTGACACTGGGCGCCTATTCGGCCGCAAGGCCGGGCCGCGCCGCCGCGCGCAAGGTGCTGGCGCAGCCCTTGGGCGAGAGGGTGTTCTTTGCCGGCGAGGCGGTGGCTGGCCCCTACATTGCTCTGATGTCGGGCGCCCACCTGAGCGGCGAAAGCGTTGCGCGCGCCGCAATCGAAACACTTGGCGGCGCGCAGGGATGCACCTCATGCAGCGCACGCAAACAGAACCTCGGAAAGGCCCGACAATGACCAGACAAGATTCCATCATCCGCCCCGGCGCCCGCGATCCGCGCTATGACATCCTCTTCGAGCCGGTCAGGATCGGGCCGGTCACCGCGCCCAATCGCTTCTACCAAGTGCCGCATTGCAACGGCATGGGGCATCAATACCCTTCGTCGATGGCCGAAATGCGCGGGGTCAAGGCCGAGGGCGGATGGGGTGTGGTCTGCACCGAGCAGGTCGAGATCCACCACTCGTCCGAGCTGAGCCCCGCAATCGAGGGGCGGCTCTGGGACGATGCCGATCTGCCCGTGCTGCAACGCATGACCGACAAGATTCACGAGCATGGCGGGCTCGCGGGGATCGAGCCGTGCTATGACGGCATCTCCTCGCCCAACCGGTATAGCCGAGAGATCCCGATGGGCCCCTCGGCGCGCCCTGTCGAATACATGGACCCGGTGCAGGTCCGCGCGATGGACAAGACCGACATCCGCAACATGCGCCGCTGGTATGTCGAGGCCGCAAAACGGGCAAAGCGCGCGGGCTTTGACATCATCTACGTCTATGCCGCGCATAACCTCAGCGCGTTGTCCAAGTTTCTGTCGCGCCGGGCCAATGACCGGACCGACGAATACGGCGGCAGCCTCGAGAACCGCACCCGCCTGCTTCGCGAGGTGCTGAGCGAGACCAAGGAGGCCGTGGGCGATACCTGCGCCGTCGCCATCCGCTTTGGCGTGGAGGAGATGATGGGCGCCGCCGGCCTCACTTCCACCGGCGAAGGGCGCGATGTGGTCGAGATGCTGGCCGATATCCCCGACCTCTGGGACGTCAATCTCAGCGATTGGGACAATGACAGCATGACCTCGCGGTTTGCCGATGAGGGGTTTCAGGACAGCCATATCGCCTTTGTGAAGAAGGTCACCCAAAAGCCCGTCGTCGGCGTAGGGCGCTACACATCACCCGACAATATGGTCAAGCTGATCCGCTCGGGCATGCTCGACATGATCGGGGCCGCCCGCCCCTCGATTGCCGATCCCTTCTTGCCGAAAAAAATCGAGGAAGGCCGGATCGAGGACATTCGCGAATGCATCGGCTGCAATATCTGCGTCAGCAGCGATTTCATGGGCGTGCCGCTTCGCTGCACGCAGAACCCCACCATGGGCGAGGAGTGGCGCAAGGGCTGGCATCCCGAACGGATTGCCGAACGTCACGCAGCGGAAAACGTGCTGATCGTCGGCGCCGGTCCCTCTGGGATGGAGGCCGCGCGCGCACTGGGGCAGCGCGGCTATGACGTGACACTGGCCGAGGCCGGGACCGCGCTTGGCGGGCGCGTGACGCTGGAATCAGCGCTGCCCGGACTTTCTGCGTGGAAGCGTGTCGCGGACTACCGGGAATACCAGATCAGCCAGATGGCCAATGTGGAAACCTATCTCGACAGCCGCCTCAGCGCCGAAGAGGTGCTGGAATTCGGCGCCGATCACGTGGTGATCGCAACCGGCGCTACATGGTCTGGCAGCGGCGTGGGCCGGGCCAATGACGCGGCGATCCCGCGTGATGAGGGCGCCAACATCCTGACCGTCGACGCGGTGATGCGCGGCGCGGCGGCCACCGGCCCGGTCGTCATCTTTGACGACGATCACTATTACATGGGCGGCATTCTGGCTGAGCTGCTCCGCGATCAGGGCCACGAGGTGACGCTGGTCACGCCTGCGGGCGATGTCTCGACCTGGACGCATAACACGCTGGAGCAGACTCGCATCCAGAAGCGCCTGATCGAGATGGGCGTGCAGATCACCCCCTTGCACAACGTCGCCCGCGTCGGGCGCAGCAAGGTCGCGCTGTCGTGCATCTACACGGACCGCACCCATGAGATCGCCTGCGAGACGTTTCTTCCCGTCACAATGCGGGACGTCAATGATGCGCTCTATCATGAGGTTTCGGCCCTGTTGGCCGGGCGCGATGAGGCCCCCAGCCTTGCGCGCATCGGCGACTGTCTTGGCCCCGGCACCATTGCCGCTGCGGTCTATGGCGGGCACCGGTATGCGCGCGAGCTGGGCGCGCCCCCCAGTGATGCCGCCCCGTTCCGCCGCGAACTGCCACAACTCGCCACCGATTGAATCCCCCCAAGGTGCCGCCATGACCCGTGATCCCAGATACGACATCCTCTTCGAGCCGGTCAGGATCGGGCCGGTCACTGCGCCCAACCGCTTTTTCCAGGTGCCTCATTGCACCGGCATGGGATATCTGCGCCCGCGCACGCTTGCCGCGATGCGCGGGATCAAGGCCGAGGGCGGCTGGGGCGTGGTCTGCACCGAGTATAACTCGATCCATCCCACATCGGACGATGCGCCGGGGGTGCATGCAACGCTCTGGGATGACAGCGATATTCGCGCCAATCGCCTGATGACGGATGCGGTGCATGAACATGGCGCGCTGGCAGGGGCCGAGCTGTGGTATGGTGGGGCGCGCTCACCGAACCTCTTCTCGCGCTTGCCCGCGATGGATGTGGCCAGCCTGCCCAATCTGGCAGGCCACCCGTTCCAGACGCGCGCCATGGACAAGACCGACATTCGCAACCTGCGCCGCTGGCACCGCAAGGCCGCACTGAGGGCGCGCGACGCAGGGTTTGACGTGGTCTATGTCTACGCCACGCATGGCTACCTCTTGGCCAACTTCCTTGACCCGGTGATGAACACCCGCAGCGACGAATACGGCGGCAGCCTCGACAACCGCCTGCGCCTGACCCGCGAGCTGATCGAAGAGACCAAGGAGGCCGTGGGCGATCGCTGCGCCGTCGCTGTGCGGTTCAAGGCAGATGAGACCATCGGCGCGGACGGCGTGCCCGAATACGGCGACCGGCGCGAGATGTTCGAGCGGCTGGCGCATATGCCCGACCTTTGGGACATCAACATCGCCGATTATTCGCTGGAAATGGGCATGTCGCGCTTTGCCTGCGAGGGCGCGCTGGAGCCCTATATGTCATGGGTCAAATCCGTAACGAACGTGCCTGTCGTCACTGTCGGACGCTTTACCTCGCCCGACACGATGGCCAGCCAGATCAAGCGCGGCATCACCGACTTCATCGGCGCGGCGCGGCCTTCGATTGCCGATCCCTTCATCCCCAACAAGATCGCCGAGGGCCGCCCCGAAGACATCCGCGAGTGCATCGGCTGCAACATCTGCTACTCGGGCGACAGCCTTGGCGTGCCGATCCGTTGCACGCAAAACCCCACCATGGGCGAGGAATGGCGGCGCGGCTGGCACCCCGAGCGGATGGAGGCCAAAGGGGCGGACGCCCGCGTGCTGATCGTCGGCGCAGGGCCTGCGGGCCTTGAGGCGGCGCGCGCCACCGGGATGCGCGGTTATGATGTGATGCTGGCCGAGGCAACGCGCGTCCTGGGCGGGCGCGTGCCCCGCGAGGCGGCTCTGCCGGGCATGGGCGAATACATCCGCGTGCGCGACTACCGCGAGGGCCAGTTGGCCAAACTGCCCAATGTCGAAGTCTTTCGCGAGAGCCGGCTGAGCGCGGAGGATGTCCTTGCCGTGGAGGCCGATCATGTCGCCATCGCGACTGGCGCGACATGGCGGCGTGACCGTTTCGACGGCAAGTCCTATGTGCCCGTCGCAACCGCTGGCGCTGCGGTTCTGACGCCCGACGACATCATGGATGGCACCCTGCCCGACGGGCCATGCGTGGTCTTTGACGGCGACAATTACTACATGGGCGGCCTCATCGCCGAGGCGCTGGCGGATGCCGGCACCCACGTCACCTATGTCACTGCCGAGGACAGCGTTTCCGCTTGGGCCGGAAATACCTCCGAGCGTTGGCGCATCCGCACGCAAATGATGGAAAAAGGGATCGAGATCGTCACCGCGCATACGCTGACTGCCTTCGACGGTGCGCAGGCTTTGCTGGAATGCGCCTACACAGGCAGGGCGCGCCGCCTCCAGGCCGCGGCAGCCGTGCTGGCCACGCAGCGCCGCCCGAATGACGACCTCTATCACCAGATCCTCGCCACGGTGGACGGCGATGCCGCGCGCCTGCCCTTCAGTCTGAGCCGGATCGGGGATTGCGAGGCGCCGTCCATCGTCGCCGCCGCCGTCCATGCCGGGCACCGCTTTGCAGCCGAGCTGGACACCACGCAGGACGCCGATCTGCCCCTCAGGTTCGACCGCATGGATGTGGCCGATAGCGCGCCCCGCCCCATTCCGTCCGAGCGATCGGAGAAGGCCGAGCCGGGATACCTGAAGACGTTGCTCGCCTACTATGAGGAGGAAATCGGCGGCATCGCCTATTTCAAAGCGCTGGCGGATCTGTGCGACGACCCCGATCACAAGGCCAAGATGGCTCTTCTGGCCGAGGTCGAGGCGCACACCGCCGATATCGTCGCGCCGCTGCTGGAACGCCATGGCCTCACCCCGCGTGGCGTGGAGATCCTTCACGCCGAAGGGACAGCGACGGTCGCCACCGGCCCGCAGGATTGGGACGGAATGATCGCCGACATGCGCAGGATCTTTCCCGGATACATCGCTGATTTCGAGCGGCTCGAACGGATGGCACCGCCGCAGGACCTGCCCATTCTCAAGCGGATGACCGAGCATGAGGTGGTCGCCATCGCCTTTCTCGAGCTGGAGGCAAAGCGCGACCCCGACAGCAGCGCACCGCTGCGGCGCTTTCTGGCCAGCCCGGCCCGGACGCCCGCCCCGGCCGTCCACGGCGCAGCCTGAACCGCGGCTCAGAGCGCGCGCAAAACATGTTCTGTGATGATCTGGCCAATAATTATCCCAAAAACGACATGAAACTTGCTGTCAGCGGCATCCGTTTACGGTATGCCCTGTCCAAACCAATGCACGCAGTCCGGTGGCTGCCTTGCGATGGACGCCGCGCAATCCCACCTCATCAGGTAACGGGCGCGCGGCGTCACCACGCGCAGCCCAGCATGAAAACGGCCCCTTAGGCCGACGAGAGGAGACAAGAGAATGAACGACATGAGCACCGATACGCCAAAGGCCAAGGCAGACATTGCAGCACTGGTTGCGGATCTTGGCCAGCGGGCCAAGGCGGCGGCGCAGGATCTGGCAGGCACCACCGCCGAGCAGCGCAACAATGCGCTGACCGAGGCGGCCAAGGCCGTGCGCGCCCGCGCGCCTGAAATTCTCGAAGCGAATGCCAAGGATTGCGACAGCGTGAAGGATGCCGGCAAGGACGCCGCGTTCATCGACCGCCTGACCCTCACCGAAGAGCGCGTGGCCGGGATGGCCGATGCGATCGACGCCATCGCGGCGCAGGACGATCCTCTGGGCCGGGTGCTGGCCACCTTTGATCGGCCCAACGGGCTCAAGATCAACCGGGTCAGCGTGCCGATCGGCGTGATCGCGATGATCTACGAGTCGCGGCCGAATGTCGGGTCGGACGCGGGCGCGCTCTGCGTCAAATCCGGCAACGCGGTGATCTTGCGCGGCGGCTCCGAGAGCCTGCATTCCTCGCGCGTCATCGTGTCGTGCCTCGCCGAGGGGCTGCGCGCCGCTGGCCTGCCCGATGACGCGGTGCAACTGGTCGACACACGCGACCGCGAGGCGGTCAAGCTGCTCTTGCACAGCACCGATCTGGTCGATCTGGTCATCCCGCGCGGCGGGCGGGGCCTTGTTTCGCTGGTGCAAAAGGAGGCGCGCGTGCCGACGCTTCTGCATCTTGATGGCAACAACCATACCTATGTGCATGCCAGCGCCGACCTCGAAAAGGCCGTCGGCCTCGTGCAGAACGCCAAGATGCGCCGGACCGGGATCTGCGGCGCGACGGAATGCGCCGTGGTCGACCGCGAGATCGCGGGCGATTTTCTGCCCCGCCTCGCCGAGGCGCTGGGGGATTGCGAGTTGCGCGGCGATGCCGAGGCGCGCGAGATTGTGCCCGGCATGACGCCCGCGACGGACGACGATTGGGGCACCGAATACCTCAGCAACATCCTGTCGGTTAAGGTCGTCTCGGGCCTGCAAGAGGCGATCAGCTTTGTTCAGGCGCATTCGTCCGGGCATACGGACGCCATCGTGGCCGAGGATATGGATGTGGTGACACCCTTCATGACAGCAGTGGATTCCGCGGTCGTGATGCACAATGCCTCAACGCAGTTTTCGGATGGCGGCGAGTTTGGCATGGGCGCCGAAATCGGTATCGCCACGGGCAAGATGCACGCACGCGGCCCGGTCGGCGCCGAGCAGCTCACCAGCTTCAAATATCTGGTGTTTGGGGACGGGCAAAAGCGTCCCTGAACGCAGCGGCGGGCCGGTAGGTATCAGCTGGTATCAGGACCGGGCCGCTCCCCTGCCTCAGGTCTGTCTGTGACATCTAAGGTTCCTGGGTGGCCTGCATGTTCGCGCGCGGCGGAATTGAGGCCGCGATCACATGCCGCTCCAACCCCTCGAACCCCTGCTGCCAGACGGAAATCAGCGCGACAATCGCCGTCTCGGGCTGCGGATATCCGGCAGAGACGACAGCGTCTATCCGGTAGGTTTCGGCACATCCGCGCGAGGCCGGAATGCGCTGGTCCTCATGCAGAACCTGCGCCGCGCCATCGGGCCCCAGCAGTTCCAGCCGGTAGCCGCGCAGCGCATCGGGCTGCGGGCAATAATCGACCGTCGCAGGCACCGGAACGTCCGAAAGCCTCAGGGACAACTCGGCGTTGGGCTGTGCCGTTGGGTTGTCTGGGTTCGGAATGGCAACGCGTGTGACCTCGCGCGCCAGATGCGCCTGCCCGACCCCGGCCGCATAAAGCACGGTCGCCGGGCGGCGGATGCGCAAATCCTGCAACATGGGACGCGCGGTATCCATTGCATCACGCCGCACGCGCTCCAACGCGGCAAATGGGGCTGCCTCGACCTCTGCCATTGCCGTTTCGTCCCGGCCAGCACGAAAGGGCGAGCCTGAAACCCAGGCATTCTGCGCCAGATCGACCACAAAGACAGTGGCATGGGGCAGTCCCGATCCCCGCTGCAAACCGTAGGTCTTGAAGGCAAAATACCGACCGTCCTCGGAAAACCCGATGATCTGGTCATGGGTGAACGGCGTGGCAACGGCCGGTGCCCCCCAAAAACAGACAAGCAAGGCAAGGACACGCCAGATCATCCGGTCGCCTCCGCGGGTTCCGCAGGGTCCGCACGTTCCGGCGCAGCGCGCGATTTCAGCTTTTGAAACTTGGCCGACATGCCTTCCAGCTTGGCGTCCCATTCAGGGTTTGGAACCTGTCCTTCCATGGTGCGGAAGTAGGCCTGCAACAGGCAGGCCACGGCCAAAGGCTCCAACAGGGCCTGTTTGACCGACCACGCCAGAATAAAGGCGATCACGATGCCCATGGCTGACATCCCGCCGGGATAGAGATTGCTGATAAGTGCGGCGGGGGCCAGCATGACGAAGAACACGATCGCCCCGAGCCCATAGACGAACAACGTGATCCAAGCCGCATTCTTCAGCATGGGACGGTAGTTCTGCGCATAGAGCACCAGCGCCGAGCGCGCCGAGGCCCATGGGTCTGCCGCACGCGTTCGAATACCATGGGCAAGGATCACCTCGTCAATGAACCCCACCGCCACACGCAGAAAAGCGCGCAGGATGGTGACAAGCTGGCGCACCCCGGGAATGGGCAACACTGTAAACACCCCGCGGATCAGCCCGGTAATCGCGCGCAATACGCCCTTGACCAGCTGGTCGATGGCGAACAGCACGCTGACTTCGCCAAAGCGTTCGCGCACCATTGCCTGTGCATGGCCGATCTGGCTGCGTCCGTCCGGCATGGGGCGATTGTCGATCAGCTCCACCATGACCGCGATATGGCCTGCCTTGACCATGTAGAGAATGTATTCGCGCAGCCAATACATCACGATCACAACGATGCCAAAGCCCGCCAGCCCACCGAAGAAGGTAGCCGAGGCGCGAAACCCATCGTCACCAAGCGCACCGACGCCCCAGCCGATGCCTGCGCCGGTTCCGGTCACCAGAACGTAAGCCAGTGCAGCGCCAAAATAGACCGCCATGCGCAGCAGGACGAATGGAAGCGTTTGAAGCATCAGACCGATGCCGAGGCGAAAGGAAAAATCCCACATTGTGCATGTCCTTCGTTTCAGGTCAGAGGAAAAGGGGCAAAGGCCAGCATCAGCGCAGACGGCCCTTGATCTCTTGCTGCCATTGCCTGACAGCGCGCGGGTTTTCCCCGACAAGGCGCCCGATGACAGCCGCATCGCCCATCATAAAGTCTGCAAGCGTCTTGATCCCCTGCGACTCAAGGGTGCGTGTCTGCTTGGGCGAAAAATGATCTCCCGGAAACGCGCGCGAAAAGTGATCGCCGGGGAAAAAGGTCTTTCCAACTCCGGGCACTTCCTTTTTGCCCTTCATCGCTTTCTTGCCTGCGACCCCATCGCTCTGAGCAATCCTGAGATCAGGATTTGCCTTTTTTGCAAGGGTTTGCGCATGCGTGTCCCTTGGGCCAAGCCCAAGCAGAACAGATAGAGCCAGCGAAACAACGGCCGTTTTTGCCAAGATGTGACGAGTCATTCCAATTTCCTGTTACATTGTGACGGGCGGCAGACAAGGCACGCCTCGCGGCACACTAAAAGCAAATCCAGCGTCCCGCCCCGTCTGAACAGGGGGGATCAGACCGGCTGGCGCAAGGGCAGTGACAGCAAAAGCGCCACAAGATCCGCCTGTCTGTGCATCCCTGTCTTGGCAAAGACATTGCGCAAATGGAACGCGACGGTGGTTGCGGCCACCCCCAGTTCAAGCGCGATTTCATCCGGCCGCAAACCCGATGCCAGATGGCGCGCGACACGGGCTTCGGTCGGGGTCAGATCGAACATGTCGGACAGGGCCGCAGCAGACAGGGGCACTTGTGCATCCTGCGTTGTCAGAAAGGCCATGACCATGGCGGGTGTGCCGGAAACGGGATCAGGCGGGCAGGCATGAAGCTGCGCGATGCACGCCGTGCTGTCATCCAGCAAGAGCGATTGCCCCTCCTCGCGCCCGGAGCGCTCATGCGCCCCCATCGCGCGCACCGGTTCGGCCAGCATATCCCGTGACTTCGCGCCACTCTTGGCAAGGATACTGTCTGCGATTTCATTGGCCCGGAGCAGTCTGCCTTCGGGCGTAAAGATCAGGACGCCGACAGTCAGGGTATCAAACAGATGCTGGCCGAGCCCCGCCGCGTGGCTGATGCCGGCCCTTGCCGCCGCGCTTTGACGCAGACGCGCCTCGATGGTGGACAAGAGCAGGTCGTAATTGATCGGCTTTGTCAGGTAGTCATCTGCCCCGGCCCGCTTTCCCCGGATGACGGCATCCGTCATGGACAGCGCGGACAGGAAGACCAGCGGCACATGCGCCAGATGCGGGTGATCGCGGCGCAAGCGCGCCAGCACGCCGTAGCCGTCCACATCGGGCATCATGATGTCACACAGCAACAGATCGGGCACGCAGTTTTCAAGGCAGGCAAGCAGCTCGGCCCCGTTGCGCGCCTCTTGCACGCGGTAGCCCGCCGCCTGCAATTCATCCGAGATATCGCGCAAGAGCTGCGGCTCATCCTCACAGCACAGGATCAGGGGGTGTTCAGCCATTGCAATCCGTCATCCTTATTACGCCACAGGTAGCCAGAAGGTGAAAACCGATCCCTTACCCGGCCATGTCTCGAAGCTGATGCGCCCGTTTTGTAGCCGGGCAAGCGCCTGCGCCAGGGCCAGCCCAAGGCCCGCGCCATCCTTGCGTGTATTGCCGCGAAAGTAGCGATCAAACAGATGGGGCTGAAAGCTGGCCTCAATACCATCGCCCTGATCCGCAACCGCGCAGGCGATCTCATTGCCCTGCCGAAACACCCGCACTTCGACCGGTCGATCGGCCTCACTGAATTTGAGGGCGTTCGAGAGCAGATTTTCAATGACATGGCCCACAAGGTGCTGATCCCCGCGCGCCCTCAGAGGCCCCTCGGCGCAGGATGCATATACCTCGCGGTGCGGATGACGGCCTTGGGCCTCGGTCACGATCAGTTGCACGACGCCCGTCATGTCAAGAACCGAAAAATCCGCCTGAAGCTGTTCATTGTCGAGCCGCGCCAGCAAAAGCACGGTATCGCTCAGGCGCGTGAGGCGGCCAATGGCATCGGTCACAACCTCGCGCCGCTCGGTGACATCCTGCGCCGTGACCGCATCGCCCTTGCGCGCAAGCCGGTGGAGTGCGCTGTCGATCAGGCTGAGCGGGGTGCGAAGCTGGTGCGAGACAATCGCGGCGAAATCGCGATACATCAGGGCGATGTTCCTTTCCTGCTCCAACAGCTTGTTGGAATTCAGGTTCTGGACGTCGGCGACATGCAGTTGGCGCTGCTTGCGCAGCAACAACCACGAAATGGCCAGCGCTGCCACGAAGGCCGCCACGACGGCAAAAATGACCAGTTGCTGTGTGTTGCGATACGCATCCAGCCGGGCGGCGGCCCTGTACCAGTCGGTGATCATCACGTCATTTGCAATGCGGTTGATCTGCGGATGCAGCCTCTCTGTCAGCCCCAACATAGCCTCATGCTGCCCGTCATCATGCCCATGAAGCTGCGGGTCCAGTGCCAGCAATGCCGCCACCATCTCCTCCACGGCTTGCAGGTGCCCGATGTCCTCCAGATACCGTGCCTGCGGAGAATCTCCATCTGGGTCTGGCTGACCACCCAAAGCATATTCTGAGTGACCGCAATCCGCATGTCGCGTTCAAGGGCCGAGGATTTTGCCAAGGCGAAGGCCAGCGACCCCAGAAACACAATCATCACCGGCAGAAAAGGCGCATATAGCGCCCAACCTGAGCCGCGCCGGGATGCCGCGGTTCGCATCATTGAACATGCAGCGATGTCAGTTGCCACACCCAGCGGGTGTCATAGCGGATGTCCTGCAATTCCGGATGGTCGTCTCTTGGATAAACGATCCAGACAGGCCCCTTGTCCCGTGGGCTGAGGGCGGCACCATCCATCGACAGTGCGCCAATGACATCAAAGCGCTCGAAATCCGAAATCGGTATTTCGATCCGATAGTCGTTGAGAGCCGCGGCCACGACCACCTCGCCTTCGGCAGGGTATGTCTCCAGAAGGTCGCGCATCAGGAACCCCTCGAACTCGACGGTGCCATCGGTAACGCTTGTGTTGGTTGCTACCTGATGTTGCGGAAGGTCCAGCAGATCGTCGCGCGTGAAGGATATTTCAGCATCCGAACCGGCCCCGGTCACTGTGAGGATAGGATCCTGGGCAACACTTGGCGCCGCCACAAGCACGAGGCCAAGCGCCAACGCAAACCGTGCATTTTTGGTCATGATCTTTCCAAAGCCTTCGCATCAGACAACTCACTTCGTGCGAAGCTTGTCAGCGCCTCCTTGCTCGGGCAAGGGTAATTGTCCATTTTTCAACATGTTGTAGCAAATGCACCAGCGGAGCCCACGCTCGTGCACCTGGTGCGCCGGGACATTGTGCGCGAGACGATCTCAGGCGCCCTTCAACCCCGCCCCCGATTGCGAAAGCCACTGCAAAAAGGCCGACAAGGGCGCATTGGCCGCGCCATTTCTTGGCCAGACCAGATAATAGGTGCCTTCCACATCAATATAACCCGAACTCGCAGCAACCAGCCGCCCGCGCTGAAATTCGCGCACCGCAAGGAACTCGGGCAAGAGAGCGATGCCAATTCCGGCGACGGCAGCCTCAGCCATCTGGGCGAACTGATCGAACAACATGCCACGAAGCCGGGCCGCATCCAGCCCATGCGCCTTGAACCAGCCCTCCCACGCGCCCGGCCGGCTTTCCAGATGAAGCAATGGCTTGCCAAACAGATCGCCCGGCGCCAGCGGAAGCCCATCCGCAAAATCCGGCGCACAGACCGCAATCAACTGCTCCCCAAGCAGCGGCAGGTGGTTTGCCCCGCGCCAGTCATCGGTTCCAAAATGAATGGCCGCGTCGAAATCTTCGCTCTCGAAATCGAACGGCTTGATCCGCGTGCTCTGGTTGACCAAAATCTCGGGATGCAGCTGCATGAAGCTTTTTAGGCGCGGACCCAGCCAATGTGTGCCGAAAGCAGGTAGGACCGCGAGATTGAGGTTCGAACGTGCGCCGCTGGCTTTGACCTTCAGGCTGGCTCGGGCCAGATCGTTCAGATATTCCCGCACGGACCTTGCGTAGGCGGCGCCAGCGAGCGATAGCCGCAAGCCTTTTCCCTCGCGAATAAAGAGCGACACGCCGATTTGCTCCTCAAGCACCTTGAGCTGGCGGCTCACTGCCGAGTGGGTCAGCGACAACTCATGGGCGGCCGCCGTGGCGGTGCCAAGCCGCTCCACGGCTTCGAGGGCCAAGAGTGAATTGACCGAGGGCAGAAAACGACGTGGAGCTATCATGGGAGTTTTTCTCCAACCTTTGTTCCATAATGTCAATTTTTTCCTGTCGCCCATACGTCTAGTCTTTCGCAGAACGCACAACGGCTAGGCGCACAATGACCAAACAGGCAGAGTTCCGGCGGGCACCGCGCATTGCATCTTTGGAAATTTCCGAGATCGCCCAACTGAGCGAGCGTGCGGCAGCGCTAAGGGCCGCCGGGAGGGACGTCGTGGCCCTGTCAACGGGCGAGCCGGATTTCCCGACGCCGGGTCATGTGATCGAGGCGGCCCATGCCGCGGCCGTTGCCGGGCAGACCCGCTATCCCGCCACAATGGGCACCCCTGCCTTGCGCAACGCTATCGCGGCGATGAACGCAGTGACGCAAGACAGTGTCATCGTGTCCACCGGCGCCAAGCAGGTGATTGCCAATGCGATGCTGGCATCGCTGGACACCGCGGATGAGGTCGTCATTCCCGCGCCGTTCTGGACCAGCTATGCCGACATCGTGCGCATGGCAGGCGGCACCCCCGTCTTTGTCCAGTGCCCGATGGATCAGGACTTCAAGATCACACCGCATGATCTGGAGGCCGCGATCACCCCCGCGACCCGCTGGCTTATGCTGAATGCGCCGTCGAACCCGTCGGGCATGATCTACAGCGCCGAAGAACAAAAGGCGCTGGCGCAAGTTCTGGCGCGCCATCCTCATGTGCTGGTCATGGTCGACGAGATTTATGAGCACCTCAGCTACGCCCCCTATTCTTCGTTCAAGGCCGCCGCACCCGAGCTGGCGGGTCGCATCCTGATCGTCAACGGCGTGTCCAAAGCCTATTCGATGACCGGCTGGCGCATTGGGTGGGGCATCGGCCCTGAGGGGTTGATCAAGGCAATGGGCGTGGTGCAGGGTCAGATCACCTCGGGCGCCTGCTCCATCGCGCAAGCTGCGGCACTGGCGGCGATCACCGGCCCGCAAGACCTGCTGGCAGAGCGCCGGGACATCCTGAAGGCCCGCCGGAACAAGGTTGTCACAGCGCTGAATGACATGCCCGGCATCCGCTGCCCGGTACCGGACGGGGCATTCTATGCCTTCCCCGAGATATCGGGGGCCATTGCGGCGGGCGGCTTTGCCTCGGACGCGGATCTTTGCACCGCGCTTCTGGATCGGGCGGGCGTGGCCATCGTGCCGGGCCGCGCCTTTGGACTGAGCGGGCACGCACGGCTGTCCTTTGCCTATGCGGTCGCCGATCTGGACACAGGGCTGGCGCGCATGGCGCAGTTCTTTGCAGAGTGCTGACAGACCCTGAGCGCGTTTGATCTGCCCTGCCGCAGATGAAACAACACAACAGAAAACGACAGCCGATCATGCCACCTGCCCAAGAGGCGGCGCATGACAGGAAACAAACAAGGAGTTATCACATGTCCCACGCAGAGATCCTGGCCCAATCCGGCCTTTCCCAATCCGACGTGACCGGTGGCACATTGCCGGTTCATACGCCCGTTGACGGGTCCGAGATTGCGCGGCTGAAGACCCACAGCACCGCCGAAGCCGATGCGATGATCGACAAGGCGCATGACGCATTCCTCGCTTGGCGGCAGGTGACCGCACCCCGTCGCGGCGAATATGTGCGCCTGCTGGGCGAAGAACTGCGCCGCCAGAAGGACGCGCTCGGCGCGCTGGTCACGCTGGAATGCGGCAAGATCCTGCAAGAGGGTCTGGGCGAAGTTCAGGAGATGATCGACATTTGCGATTTCGCGGTCGGCCTGTCGCGCCAGCTTTACGGTCTGACGATCGCGTCGGAGCGGCCCGGCCACGCGATGCGCGAAACCTGGCACCCGATGGGCGTCTGCGGCGTCATCACGGCATTCAACTTCCCCGTCGCCCCTTGGAGCTGGAACACCGCGCTCGCGCTGGTCTGCGGCGATCCCGTCATCTGGAAGCCCTCGGAAAAGACGCCCCTGACGGCGCTGGCCATCCAGAAGATTTGCGAAAAGGTCCGCGCAGACTTCGGCGATGACGCGCCCGAGGGCCTGACACAGGTTCTGGTCGGCGAGCGGGAGTTGGGCGAGGCCTTGACCGCCAATCCCAAGGTTGCCGTTGTTTCCGCCACCGGCTCGGTGCCGATGGGGCGCGCCGTGGCCGCTGACATGTCCAAGCGGCTTGGCCGCACCATTCTGGAACTCGGCGGCAACAATGCAATGATTGTCGCGCCTTCCGCCGATCTGGAAATGGCGCTGCGGGCCATCGTCTTTTCGGCTGTCGGCACTGCGGGTCAACGCTGCACCTCGCTGCGCCGCCTGATCGTGCATGAGGACATCTATGACGAGTTGGTGCCGCGCCTTGTCAAAGCCTATCAGGGTCTGCCCATCGGCGACCCCCTTGCCAAAGGCACGTTGGTCGGCCCGCTGATCGACGCGCAGGCAATGAAAGCCATGGATGCGTCACTGTCCCAAGCCGAGGCCGAGGGCGGCACCGTGCATGGCGGCGGCCAGACACTGACCGACACCCACGGGTCGGCGGCCTACGTGCACCCCGCAATCGTCGAGATGCCGTCGCAGACTGCGATCGTGCATCACGAGACCTTTGCCCCGATCCTCTACGTGGTGAAATATCGCGATCTGGACAAGGCGATCGACATGCAGAACGAAGTGCCCCAAGGCCTGTCGTCCTGCATCTTCTCGACGGATCTGCGCGAGACCGAAACCTTCCTTTCGGCGGTGGGCTCCGATTGCGGCATTGCCAACGTCAATATCGGCCCGTCGGGTGCCGAAATCGGCGGGGCCTTCGGCGGCGAAAAGGAAACCGGCGGCGGGCGAGAGAGCGGCTCGGACGCATGGAAAGGCTACATGCGCCGCCAGACCAACACGATCAACTACTCTCGCGAACTGCCGTTGGCGCAGGGCATCAAGTTTGACATCTGACCACGCCGACAACCTGTGGCGACAGAGCCACAGGGCCGATACGGATGTCCCCGCGCTAAGCGGGGACATCCAGACCGATCTGCTCGTGATCGGCGGCGGGTTCACAGGCTGCTCGGCCGCGCTGGAAGCAGCGCAGAGCGGTGCCGATGTCATCCTGCTGGAGGCGCGGACCATCGGACACGGTGGATCGGGCCGCAACGTCGGGCTGGTGAATGCCGGTCTTTGGCTCCCCCCGGACGAGATCACGAAAAAGATCGGCCAGACGGCGGGCATGCGCCTGATCGACGCCTTGGCCGTCGGCCCGGACCTTGTGTTTCGCCTTGTCCAGGAACACGGCATCGACTGCGACGCCACGCGAAACGGCACGCTCCATCTGGCGCATTCCGCCTCCGGCCTGCGGAGTTTGCAAAGCCGGTTCCGACAAGGCAACCGGACCGGAGCACCCCTGCAATTGCTCGATGCCGAGGAAACGGTGCGCCGCACCGGATCGCGCGCCTTTCACGGAGCACTTTTTGATCCGCGCGCGGGGACGGTGCAGCCGCTGGCCTATTGCCGGGGCCTCGCGCAGGCGGCCCGAGACGCGGGGGCGAAACTATTCGAAAATTCCGGTGTCGAGGCCATCGCGCATGATGGTGCGCTTTGGACCGCGCAGGTGCATGGCCACCGGGTGCGCGCAAAGCATCTGATCCTTGCAACCAATGCCTATGCAGACGGGATCAGCGGCGCTCCGACGCGCGAATTCGTGCCGGTGCATTTCAGTCAGTTCGCTACGGCGCCGCTGACGCAAGAACAACTGCGGGATATCCTGCCCGGCGGCGAGGGTTGCTGGGACACGGACTTGGTCATGAGTTCGCTTCGGATCGACCGGGAGGGCCGCCTGATCATCGGCGGCGTCGGCAATGTGGCGGGCCTTGGCGCAGCCATTCACCGCAAATGGGCGGACCGCAAGCTGGCGCAGTTTTATCCCGAACTCGCCGGAACGCCGTTCCGGCACGCATGGTCCGGCGCCATTGCGATGACCTCTGACCACCTGCCCAAGGTGCTGTCTTTCGGGCCGAACGCGCTGTCGATTTTCGGCTATTCCGGACGCGGCATCGGCCCCGGCACCGTCTTTGGAAAACGCGCGGCGCGGGCGCTTTTGTTTGGAGAAGACAGCGGTTTGCCCGTGCAGATTTCCGAGCGCTACAGCGAGGGCCTGAAGGCCCCCCGCGCCGCCTATTATGAACTTGGCGCCGTGATGTCCCATGCCATCCGGCCCATCTTGAAAAAATCCTGAGGAACGACCCACGCAATGACCGACAAGATGCACCCTGACGACATCCGCACCCTGTTTTCCAGCGCCATGTCCGCCATGTACCGCCAGGAGGTGCCGCAATACGGCACGCTGATAGAGCTGGTGCGCGAGGTGAACGCCGCAACGCTCAAGGATAATCCGGAGCTGCATGCGCGCCTTGATGCCGCGGGCGAGCTTGACCGCCTCGATATCGAACGCCACGGCGCGATCCGGGTCGGAACGGCTGAGGAGCTTTTCAACATTGGCCGCATCTTTGCCGTGATGGGTATGTTTCCGGTGGGCTACTACGATCTTTCCGTCGCGGGCCTGCCGGTGCATTCAACGGCCTTCCGCCCGGTCGAGCACAGCGCGCTCGCGCGCAACCCGTTCAGGGTCTTCACCTCACTGATCCGCCTCGATCTTTTGAAGGATCAGGCGCTGGCGCAACGGGCGGCAAAAATCCTGTCGGAGCGCAGCATCGTGACGCCCCGCGCCTTGGAGCTTCTGGACGCGGCCGAGGCCAGCGGCGACCTGAGCGCTGAGGACGCGCAGGAATTCGTGCGTGAGACGCTTGAGACCTTTCGTTGGCATTCGGGCGCTACGGTATCGGCCGACACCTATGCGGCGCTGGTCGGTGCGCACCGGCTGATCGCCGACGTGGTCAGCTTCCATGGACCGCATATCAACCACCTGACACCGCGCACTCTGGACATCGACGCGGTCCAAAAGGGCATGCCCTCCAAAGGCATGGCTCCCAAGGCCGTCATCGAAGGCCCGCCGCGGCGCAGCACCGGCATCCTGCTGCGGCAGACCTCGTTCAAGGCGCTTGAGGAACCGGTCAATTTCGGCGGCACCAAAGGCACCCATACCGCCCGCTTTGGCGAGATTGAGCAGCGCGGCGCGGCGCTGAAACCCGCAGGCCGCGCGCTCTATGACGAGTGTCTGAGCAAGGCCCGCGCCCGCGTATCGGTTGGCCTGCACGGCGAACATGCACATGAATACGTGGCCGCATTGGAAGAGGAGTTTGCCGCCTTTCCGGATGACCTGACCACTTTGCGCCGCGAAAACCTCGCATTTTTCCGCTACAGCGCGAAAGGCGGAGCCGTCGCGCCCGCCCAAAGCATCGAAGCGCTGATCGATGCCGGCCACCTGATTGCCGTCCCGCAGACCTACGAGGATTTTCTTCCGGTTTCGGCGGCGGGCATCTTTCAGTCCAACCTCGGATCGCAAGAGCAGTCGACCTTCGAACAGTCTGCCAACCGAGCCGCGTTCGAGAAGGCTCTCGGCGCCGAGGTGAGGGATGAGCTGTCGCTCTACGCCATCACCGAAGAAAGCAGCTTGAAGGACGCGCTCGAAATCCTTGGCCAGACCCATTTGAAGGTCAAGATACGCGCCGTAGCCTGATCGAATGCAAAATGCAGGGCCGCGGGACAATCTAAAAAGACACCATAGACCCGGTGTCTGAAGTGATCTCAGCCGGGGTGGATACCGAAAAAAGGGGGATTTGACAGTTCACCCTTGTCTTGGCCATGAGGACCGCAAGCGCAATTCAGACCGTCGACCTGCTCCTTGATCTTGGCGCGGACGGTCAGGGATCTGGGCGCGGGCAGGCAGGTCGCCAGTTCGGCACAGCCAAACCCTTTCTTCAGACTTTCCCGCGCCGCGTGTGATGTCCTGCATTTAAAGCGCCTCGGGCCCTTTCGACGATCACCGCGATGCCCTGCCCGCCGCCGATGCACATCGTTGCAAGGCCATAGCGTCCGCCTGTGCGCGTCAGTTCGGCCAGCAGCTTGACCAGAATGATCGCACCCGAGGCGCCGATGGGATGGCCCAGCGCGATGGCGCCGCCGTTGGGGTTGACCCGCGCCGGATCGAAACCCAGCTCTTGGGAAACCGCGCAAGCCTGCGCCGCGAAGGCTTCGTTGCTCTCGATCACATCCATGTCACCGACGCTGAGGCCCGCGCGCTCCAGCGCCTGTTTCGTCGCCGGGACCGGGCCCATGCCCATGATCTCGGGCGCGACGCCGCCAAGGCCGTAGGCCACGATCCGGGCCAGCGGCGCGATGCCTTTGCGCTGCGCGCTTTGCGCGTCCAGCAGGGCCAGTGCGGCCGCGCCATCGTTGATGCCGCTGGCGTTGCCCGCCGTGACGCTGCCGTCCTTGGCAAAGGCGGGGCGCAGCCCCTCGAGCCGCTCGGGTGTGATGTCGGCGCGCACATGCTCATCCGTGTCGAATGTCGTCTCGCTCCGGCCCTGCCGGACGGTCATCGGCAGGATTTGATCCTTGAATCGGCCCTCCTTGATCGCGGTTGCCGCGCGCTGATGCGAGGCCAAGGCAAAGGCATCCTGCGCCGCGCGGTCGATGCCATGGCGCGCGGCGATATTCTCGGCGGTCACCCCCATGTGGCCGTTGCCAAAGGGGTCTGTCAGCCCGCCGATCATCATGTCGACGGCCTTGATATCACCCATCTTCTGGCCGTGCCGCGCCTGCGTCAGCAGATGGCCCGCACGGCTCATGCTCTCGGCGCCGCCGGCCAGCGTGATCTCGGCATTGCCGAGCATGATCTGCTCGGCCGCTGTGACCACTGCCTGAAGGCCCGACCCACAAAGGCGGTTCAGTGTCAGGGCGGGGGATGTCTCGGGCACGCCGGCGCGCATGGCGACGACGCGGCTGATATACATGTCCTCGGGCTGCGTGTGGATGACGTTGCCCAGCACGGTCTGTTGCACCTCGGCAGCGTCGATCCCGGCGCGCGTGATCGCCTCGGCGGCAACGGCGGCGCCCAGATCGCATGGGCTTACCCCCGACAAAGCGCCCGAAAACGTGCCGATGGCGGTGCGAACGCCTGAGGCGATGACGACGGATCTGGTCATGATGTCTTCCTTTGCAAGTGAGGCGGCAGTGCAGTCAGTTGACCCTCAGCCGAAAACAGTGTCGAGCCCGGCGACGGGAAGGCCCGCGCCGTATTGTGCCGCAACGGGCGTGATCAACGCAACGGTGCGATCGCGGCCAAGCGCGCGCATCGCGGCGACCGGGGGCACGCCAAAGCGCAGCGCGACCCGCGCGCCCAGATCGAAATCATCGGGCGCGGCCACCTTCTCGCCCACCGCTTCGAGCACCGGCAGAAAAAGGGCGGCGCGCAATCGCTCTGCGATAAGCTGGGCCGTCTCATCATCCAAGGGGGCGGGCGTAGCGCTGATCTCCCACGCATCCCGCTCGGTCCCGGCGTGGATCAGGGCGGACGCAGGCTGGTAGAAGGCACCCAGCCCCGCAAGGTTCTGCACCGCGTTCAGCGCGATGCGCGGCTTGATGATGTTCATGACGGCGAACGGCCCCAGTGGCAGATCAAATGCCGCACATGCCACCTCGTCGATCTGGGCCGTGCTCGCCACACCCTCCCCCAAGAGGCGCGCGGCCTCGTTTGTGTAGGGGCAAAAGAAGCGGTTGACCGCAAAGCCGCTGGCGTCCCGGCAGGGCAATGGCGTCTTCTCGGTCGCGGCGACGAAGGCCAGTGCCTTGTCCAAAGTGGCCAGCGATGTCTTTGGACCCGACACCACCTCGACAAGCGGATTGACCTCGGCGGGGCTGAAATAGTGGAGGCCCAGAAAGCGCTCAGGCCCGGGCAGCGCATCAGCGAGGGCCGCGACGCGCAGCGCGCTGGTGTTCGTCGCCACGATCGCCTCTGGTGCCAGATGGTTCGCGATGCCAGCCAATAGGTCACGCTTGACCGCGAGATCCTCGAAAACCGCCTCGATCACCAGATCGGCACCGGCGACATCTTTCAGATCACGCCCGTTGCGCAGACAGGCAATTGCCGCATCCGCCTGCGCGCGGCTCATCCTTTCCTTCTGGACGGCGCGATCCAGGAAGCGTCGCGCGCGCTGCTCCATTTCCTCCAGACGGCCGGCGTCCAGATCAATCACGCAGGTTCTGAAACCGGCCGCAATGCAACCAATGGCGATGCCGCCACCCATCGTGCCCGCGCCGATGATCGCAACCGAAGCTATGCTCACCTCCCGGCGCCTCAGACGGTCGCGATGGGCGTCAGCGGCGAGCCGACGGACCCCGGCAGGCGCAAGGGCGGTGCCGTGAGAAAGAACGCCGAGCGTTTTGCGTCCCTCAGGAACGCAGCCAGCTCGGCAAAATACCACAGCTCGCCCAGATGGATGCCTTGCTTGAAAAGGCACAGATTGTGCAGCGGCAGGGCGGGATAGCTGTCACCCTCGGGCACGCGCGCAGGATAGGCTTCGACAGCGAAATTGTCGGCGCAGATTGCGACCAGCCCGCTATCGGTGATCCAGTTCAGCAGTTTGCCGTCGCGCCCGTCCAGCACTGGGCACGACTTGGCGAGGATATCCGCGTCAGGTTTCTTCTTCATCGACAGGATGAGATCGGCAAACCCGGTATAGAGGCACAGGAAATCGCCCTCGACCACCTCGGCACCTTGGGCGTCAAGGACACTCATCAGATCATCATATCCGACGATATGCTGCTCGCGGCCCCAGCGTCCTTCCAGATCGGCCAGCACGCCCCGCCCTTGAACCCCCGAAACCGCGAGGTTCTCGACCCCGAGGGCCTGCGCGCCCAAACCTTCACCGCCACCTGAGTCATCAGGTCCGACGATATGCTCGCCCGCGCGGTAGCCGTTGTAATAGACCTTCTCGGCCACCCCGTCTCCGTCGGCATCAAAGGTCATGCCGACATGTGCCAGCGCATCCCACTGCGTTGAATACTGCGTGAAAAGAGTGACCGCATCGTCGGACACCACATCGCAATAGCAGGATGATACGTCGCTCATCTCGTAATTGAAATTGTGACCGGCGCCGCGCTTTTCATGATGAAACACGGGCTCGCGCCGCAGCGGGTGCAGAGCATTGCCGCCCGGATAATCCAGAGGCAGGGAAAGGCAGAAACTGCGCCCTTCGCGAATTTCCCGCGCTCCGCGCAGCCGGATCTCGGGCGTGATGAGGTTCATGCGCCCGATCTGGTCATCAGGTCCGAAATCGCCCCAGTTCGACCCCTCTGGGCGGTTTTTCCAACGCTTGGTCATTGATGTGCTCCTTCCTTGTAGACCGCAAGATCGGCCAGCGCTTTGGGGGACGGCAAAAGGTTGCTGTCCTGAAGTTCGGCAATCAGACGGCGAAACATCGCTTCGGTATCCATGCAGCCGCCGAATCCGGCCTGCCGCAGCTTGATCGTGCTGACCAGTGCCGGTGCGGGGTCGCGCCGCGCGTGGGTAGCAAAGGTAAAATCAGCGTAGTGATGCGAATGTCCGACCATCGCGGCAAGGTCGGGCTGGGCCAACCCCTGCTCGCTCGCGACCTTGCGCCAGAGCGCGGCCTTGGCGGGCAGCACCTCTGCCAGCACCGCGCGGTGCGGCTCGGCGACGGGCAGGCCGGTCGCTTCGGCGATCACGGGCCAGACATTCTGCCAGACATAGACATCACCGTTGGTAATGTTGAACGTCTCGCCCACCGCGCGCCCCGACCCAGCAGCCCAGATGAGCGCATCGGCGATCAGATCAGCATCCACCGCTTCCAGCAGATAGGCAGGCCCACCCGGAAACGACAAGCCGCGCCCCTCGGCGGCGCAGATGGCGGCCCAGACGCCCAGCACGGGAATCAGGTTCATCGAGACGCCAACTGCGCTGCCGAACACCACTTGGGGGCGCCATATGGTCATGGTCAGATGGCCCTCGGCGGCGCGCGCGCGCAGATAATCCTCCTGCAGCCAGTAGAAATTATCGTGATCGTGGCGCGGCCAGCTTTCGCGTGCGGGCACGGGAAAGGGCCGGATATGCACGCCATACGCCTTGGTGCCCTGAAAGAGCGATACATGCGGGCGGTCCCCCCGCTCGGTCAGCGGCGCGATCACGACCTGCAACATGGCAAGATTCGTGTTCATCTGCGACGCGGATTGCCAGCCCTTGACCAGATCGGGTTCCTCAAAGAGCGCCGCGTAAACGACATGTGTGACCGCCGGCAGCGCCTCGAGTGCCGCACGGCTTGCGGCGGGGTCGGTCAGATCGACCGAGATGTGCCGATAGTCGGCCACGACAGCAGGACGGCGCCGCGACAGGGCCGTCACCTGCCATCCCTTGGCGGCGAAGGCGGCCACCGCCGCCTGCCCGATGACACCCGATGCGCCCGCGATCAGAACATGGCCTGACATTGCTCTACCCCCTTTGATTGAAGCGCCGCCCGACAAGGTTTGCGGCGATATTGACTTTCTGGATGTCGATCGAACCGCCCGCGATACCCCAACCGAAGCTGTCGCGCACACGCCGCTCCATCCCGTATTCGCGTGCATAACCGTAGCCGCCCATCAGCTGCATCGCGGCGGTCGTCACCTCGCGGGTGATCTCGTTGGCCATGCATTTGGCCATCGCCGCCTCGTCCGATTTCGGCAGGCCGGTGCCTGCATTGGCGGCGGCGCGGTGGATCAGAAGGCGCGACGCCTCGACCTTGATCGCCATCTCGGCAAGGCGCATCTGCACCGCCTGAAAGTCGATGATTTCCTTGCCGAACTGGCTGCGCTCCTGCACGTAGCCTTGCACCTGCTCCAGCGCACCGGCCGCCACGCCCAGCGCCATCGTGGCATTGCCGAGGCGCTCGAGGTTGAACAGGCCCATCAGTTTGGAGAAGCCGCCAGCCCCGACCAAAAGATGCGTTTCCGGCACGCGCACATCATCCAGCATGATATCGGCCGAGGGCACGCCGCGAAATCCCATCAGCTTTTCCTGCGGGCCAAAGCTGAGCCCTTCGGTGTCCTTGTCGACAAAGACCGCACCGATGCCCTTTGCGCCCTGCACCCCGTCGAACCGGGCAAAGACGACGTATCCTTGCGAATGCCCCGCGCCCGAACACCAGCGCTTGGTGCCGTTCAGCACAATATGATCCCTGTCGATTCGCGCAGTGGTGCGCAGGTCTGTCAGTGCAGTGCCCGCCCCCGGCTCGGACATGCAGATGGCAACCATCATCTTGCCCGCGACCGAGGCAGGCACAACGCGCGCCGCCAAATCGGGATGGCCCAGCGCCTCGACAATACGGACAGGGCCGGCAGAGGTCTCGAACACCGGAAAGGCGACGCCGACCGACACCTTGGCAAATTCCTCCATCACCAGAAGCGCATCGAGGTGCGGCAAACCCATGCCGCCATGCTCCTCGCGCGTATTGATGCCCAGAACGCCCAGATCTGCATAGCGCGCCATCCAGTCGGCATTCACCGGATGGCCCGTATCATCCGTCTCGTTGGCCAGTTCAGGCAGCTCTGACTGCGCAAAGCGGCGCGCGGTCTGCTGCAATTGGCGTTGGTCGTCGCTCAGGTTGAAGTCCATCGGTTTCGTCTCGCTGTTATTCGCTGAAATCAAAGCGCCCGTTTCGCAGAACGTCCCGGTCCCCCACACGCGCACCAAAGGCGGCCTGCCCGCGGCCTTGCGCCCACATGTCGATGGTGATCGCCTCACCGGGATAGACAGGTGCGGAAAAGCGCCCTTCGAGGCCGCGCACGCGTGCGCCATCCGCCGCACAGTAGCGGTCCATCAGCGCGCGGCAGGCGATGCCGAAGGTCGCCAGCCCATGAAGGATGGGCCGGTCGAACCCCGCCTTTTGCGCCGTCTCGGGGTCGGCGTGCAGCATGTTGTAATCGCCCGACAAGCGATAGATCAGCGCCTGTTCAGGTCGCGTCTCGACCGCGGCGGAGTGATCGGGGGCACCCTCGGGCTGGGGATGCGGCTGGCGCGACGCGGCGAGGCTGCCGCCGAAGCCGCCGGCACCCCGGCAAAAGATCGTCAGCCAGACCGTGGCATAGGGCGCGCCCGTTTCTGCATCGCTGATCTCACGCCGGGCCGTGACCAGCGCGCCCTTGCCGTCACCTTTGTCGACGACCTCTTCGATATGGGTCTGCGCGATGATGTCGCCCGCAACGGGCAGGGGCGCGTGGATCTGCATCGCCTGCTCCCCATGCACGACCTTTGAATAGTCGATGCCTGTCTCGGGCCGTTTCATCCACGAGCCGTCATGGCCCAAGACGTTGACCATCGTCGGCATCGCCTGTTGGTCATGTTCCTGAACGTAGCGCAGCTGCGCCGCATCCACCGGATCGGCCCCATATCCAAGACCCAGCGCATAGAGCGCGCTGTCGCGCCAGTCATAGCGGCGGCGCACCGGGTCGATCTGCATCGACATCAGGACATCGGGATCGAGTGGCATCAGACGGGATCCCAGGTGATGACATCCGCCGACCGCTCCAGCGGGGTCAGCCATGTCCCGAAAGCGTCGGGCAGCATCTCGGCCAGCGTCTCGGCGGTCCAGCCCTCTCCGCGATGAAGCGTGCGCACCGGGCGCGGCTGACTGAAGAGGTAGATCTCATTATTGCGCACCGAGAATATCTGACCGCTGATCGCCTCTGCCGCGTCCGAGCCGAGGAAGGCCACTAGCGGAGCAATCTTTTCCGGTGTCATACGCTTCAGCTTGGCCACGCGGATCTTGTCGGCCTCGGTTTCGGTGGGGATCGAGCTGACCATGCGGCTCCAGGCAAAGGGGGCAATACAGTTCGAGCGCACGTTGACGCGCTGCATGTCCATCGCGATCGAGCGCGACAGGCCCACGATGCCCATCTTGGCCGCCATGTAATTGGCCTGCCCGAAATTGCCGATCAGTCCGGCCGTCGAGGTCATGTGGACATAGCTACCGCTGCCCTGCGCCTTGAAATGCGGCGCGGCGGCGCGGCTGACATTGAACGCACCCTTCAGATGCACGTCGAGGACGGCCTGAAACTGATCCGGCTCCATTTTGTGAAAGATCGCGTCGCGCAGGATGCCGGCATTGTTAACCACCAGATCGACCCGCCCGAAACTGTCCATCGCTGCGGCGACGATGCGCTGCGCCGCATCCCATTCGGACACCGAGTCGCGGTTTCCCACGGCCTCGCCGCCCGAGTCACGTATATCATTTGCGACCTCGTCGGCGGCCGAAGCGTTCTCCTGCTCGCCCTGAAGCGTGACGCCGACATCGTTGACGACGACACGCGCACCATCGGCGGCCAGCCCCTTGGCGATGGCGGCGCCAACGCCTTGCCCCGCTCCGGTCACGATGGCGACCTTACCGTCAAGTATCCTGCTCATTTCATATCTCCTGTTTCAAACAGTGGCCGCAGTGCCAAGGATCGCAGTCGCCTGACTGGACAGGACACCCCCATTGGCATGGGCCAGCGCCACCTCGGCGCCTGCCACCTGCCGCGCGCCCGCATCGCCGCGCAGCTGCTCCACCGCCTCGATCACGGTGAAAAGGCCGTACATTCCGGGGTGATTGCACGACAGGCCCCCGCCATTTGTATTGACCGGCAGCGCCCCGCCCGGCGCGATGGCCCCCGTCGCGGCAAAAGCGCCGCCCTCGCCCTTGGCGCAGAACCCCAGATCCTCGAGGAACATCAGCGTGCAGATGGTGAACGCATCATAGAGCATCACATGATCGACATCGCCGATGCCCAAGCCCGCTTCGCCGAGCGCGGCGGGCCCCGAAATGGCGGCGGCACTGGTTGTCAGATCCGGCATCTGCGCGATCTGGCGATGACTGACTGCAATGCCCGTCCCAAGCACATGCACCGGAGGGCGCGCCAGATCACGGGCGCGGTCGGCGCGCGTCAGCACCAGCGCCGCACCACCATCTGTGACAAGGCAGCAATCGGCCTTGCTCAGTGGATCGGAGACCATGCGCGAGCTCATGATATCATCCAGCGTCAGCGCGCCCTGCTCTTGTGCGTCCGGGTTCAGGCGCGCCCATGCGCGCGCGGCCAGCGCCACATGGGCGAGATCTTCACGCGTCGTGCCGAATTCGTGCATGTGCCGCGCGGCGGCCAGAGCATAGCTCGAAATCGGATAGCGCGGCTTGTAGGGCGCCTCGTAAGGCTGCGGATCGGGCATCGGCACCAAGCGGCCACCGGCACTGGCCTGGTTCGAGCCGTAGCAGATCAGCGCCACGTCGCATTGCCCGGCATTCAGCGCCGAAACAGCGCTGCGCAGATGAAAGAGGAACGACGCCCCGCCGACCATCGTACCATCCGCATGGCGCAGATTGGGGCCAAGGCCCAGACGCTCGGCCACGTTGAGCACTGGCAGACCGGACGTGGAATGGGCGCAATAGAGCGCATCGACATCGCCCAGCGTCAGGCCGCAATCCTCGAGCGCGAGAAACGCCGCCTCCTCCAGCTGATCGAAAGCCGAACGCCCCGGCGCGTGCCAGCGCCGGGTATTGCCGATACCGGCGATGGCCACCTTGCCACGCAGGGAAGTGCTCATGCCGCATCCTCCGGATCGAAAACAACCATCGGCGGCTCGCCCGGCGCGACGCGGGCGGCCACGTCCTGCCCGATACGGACCGCTTCGGGATCGCCCTCGACCCGTGCCATCATGCGCGGGCCCTCGTCCAGCGTGATGATCGAAACGTTGTGTGCGCCCTCGCGGCTGCGCACCGTGGTCGTCGAATAGACCTTGCCCTTGCCCGACGCCTCGACCATCCGAGGTGCAGCGCCATGACAACTGCGGCACGTCACGGCTGGCGGAAACTGGGCGGCATCGCAAGCATCGCAGTGCTGAATGACAAAGCGGCCATCTGACAGCGCCGCATTCCATTCAGCATCCGGCCCGGCCCCGTCAAAGCGTGAATCGCGTGGCATCATACCTCCTCCTTCGTCTCGACCGCGTTGAACCAGCCGCCATAGGTCAGCGCCTCATCACTCGGCAGGTCGCGCGCCGCGCGCCAACCTCGGCGCAGGCGCTGCGCGGTGCCGGTCAATGCGACAGCCTGCGCACGCGCCATGTTCAAGGGATCGTCCACGCGGGCCACCTGACCGGCAGCGACAAGAGCCGCCACCGGATCGGACGACATGGCCATCTGCCGGGCGGCCAGCGGACCCAGACGGATCGCGGCCAGTTCCGACAGGCTGGCGTGTTCGGGCCCAGCCCAACGGGCATCCGGCCCGGCAAATGCCAAGTCCGCCAATAGCATCAGCGCAAGACCGCGCAGGCCGACAGCGCCCTCGGCCACGACGACCGGCAAGGCGGGTGTTTCAGCCAGAAGCGCGATCCATTCAGCATCACGGCCAATAGGCGCGGAGAGATCCCCCGAGATCAGAAAACAAGACGCGCCGCGCGCCGCTTGGCGCAAGGCAGCGCCAAAGGCGGCATCGGCCAGCCCCGCGTCGATTTCCGCCACCAAGGGTGCCACGCCGACCATCGCTCAGCGCCCCGCAAAGCGAGGGGATCGCTTTTCCAGAAATGCAGCGATGCCCTCGCTTGCATCTTCGCTGGCCAAAAGGCCGGACATGAGCGCGACCTCCTGTTCAAGCGCCGCATGCAGCGGCGCACCCCACGGCGCACGCATCGCCGCCTTGGCCGCGCGGCTTGCCAACGGCGCCTTGGCGGCGATCTGAGTTGCCAACTGCAGGGCGGCATCCTTGAGCGCACAGGCGGGCACGATCATGTCGACCAGACCCGCCCTGCGGGCCGCGAAGGCATCCATCATCTCCCCCGTCAGGGCCGCATGGGCCTGCGCCCCCTGACCAGCCCGCAGCGCCCAAAGCTGCGTGCCCCCGGCACCGGGGATAAAGCCCAGATTGATCTCGGGTTGAGAAAATCTGGCGGTATCGGCGGCGACAATCACATCGCAGCCAAGCGCGATCTCGCAGCCGCCGCCAAGGCAATACCCGGCCACAGCCGCGACAACAGGCGTCCGCGTCGCGCGAATGGCGTCGAAAGCGTGCCGATTGACCGAATCAGGATAGGTGGCGGCGGTATAGCCCGACAAGGCATCGATATCCGCGCCAGCCGAAAAAACGGCCTCACCACCCGTCAGGAGGATACATCGAACCTCCGGCGCAGCGTCGCAGTCACGCAGGATCCGTGCCAGATCCTCGAGCATCTGAACGCTGAGCGCATTGCGCGCCGAGGGACGGCGCAGCGTTACGATACCGACACTGCCACTGCACTCGACCCCGACAAGATCGCTTTCGCAAATCGTTGATGCGCTCATGACAAATCCTCCCACGGCAGACTGACATACTGATCAGTATTTTCACAAGCTCTATTTTTGAACTACCAAAAGGTCGGGCAAAACTCCATATGAACGGCATCTGGGCAATAATATGTCTAGTATACGCATTAATATTACCTATAGTTTCCAGATTGAGCGATATTTTGCCGATAAACCATGCGCATATATCTGCCGTCTCTGAGTAAGGCCGCCAAAATTCCCTGATTGACTCGAAGACATACTCACTCGTATGTTTTTATCAGCGGTCTGGATTCCTGTCTCTGAAAGCACGGAAAAGCCGCGAAACAGCAGCCCGGATCTGCAGAGCGGTAGGAGGACCGTGCAGGCGAGGAGCGGCGCATACAACGGTCGCCAGCATGCTGCGACCACCACAGGGAGGAAGAAAATGGTATTTTCAAAATTCACAAGGACCGCCGCCGCCACACTCATGGCCGCAGGTCTGCTGACATCGGGCGCACATGCGCAGGATGACCCGATCAAGGTCGGGGTCATCTTTCCGCTCAGCGGCGGCGCAGGCCCCCAGGGCGAGCACGTCAACTGGGCGATCGAGGCGATGGCCGCCATGATCAACGAGGATGGCGGCGTCATGGGGCGCCAGCTTGAGTTGCTCAGCCGAGACGACGAATCGACGCCCGCCGTTGGTGTCAGCCGCGCGAACGAACTCATTTCTGAGGGTGTGGACGTCATCATCGAGGGCTGGAACAGCCCCGTCACGCTGGCCATGCAGCCTGTGATCGCACGCGCCGGCATCATGGACATCACCGCGATCTCCAAGGCCGATCCGATCCTGTCTGGCGAGGGCAATCCGCTGGCCGTTCGTTTGAACAGCTCAAACGCTCAGGACGGTGCCGTCGTCGCACAATTCATCGCCGATGAGGGTGCCAAGCGCATCGCATTCCTGACCGAGAACGATGCCTACGGCACCGGCGCCCAAGCCTCTATCGAGGGCGCCCTTGAGGAAATGGGGTACGAGTACGAGAAGGTTGCAGAAGAGCTATTCCCCTTTGAGCAGGCCGATTTTCGCGTCCAGCTGTCGAACGTGAAATCAGCCGATCCCGATATCACCATCGCGATCAACGCGAATGAAGGCTTGGGCATGCCCGCCATCATCCGCCAAGCCAAGCGCAGCCGCCTGCCCGGTCAGCTTGTCGCGGCAGTGGGCACCATTGCGCCCAGCGTGATCGACATCGCCGGTGACGCGGCCGAGGGTCTCGTTGGCGCCGACATCTACTTCCCGACGGTCGAACCCTTCGCCTCGAACGAAGCCAATCAGCGCTTTATCGAGACCACCGAAGAGATGCATGACTACACACCCGACAAGTTCATGGCCCTTGGCGCAACGGCGTTGCAGGTGTGGGCGATGGCCGCCAATGAGGTGGAAAGCCTCGAAAAGGAAGCCGTGGCAAACCGTATCCGCGGCGGCAGCTTCGAGGACACGATCCTCGGCGACATCACCTTTGAGGAAAATGGTCAGCTGAAGAGCAACCATTACATCTTCGACGTGGTCGATCAGAAGATCGTCGTGCGCACCGACTCCAACTAAGCGAGCGCAGGAGCGAGCGGGACCGATGAACAGCATGTTCCAGACAGATGGCGGAACCCTCAAGGTCGAGGGCCTCCGCGTGGCCTTCGGCGCCTTGGTGGCGCTGGACGATGTCAGCTGGGAGGTGCGCCCGGGCGAAATCCTGGGCATCATCGGTCCCAACGGCGCAGGCAAGAGCACCTGCTACAACGCAACGACCAACATGGTGTCACGCACCGGACGGGTCGAGATTGACGGGCACGACGTGACCGGCGTGCCCGCCAGCCGCCTTGCCGCTCTGGGGCTGCGGCGCGCGTTTCAGCAAAACGCGTTCTTTACTCACCTGACCGTGCTGGAGAACATGATTGCCGTCATCCAGCCAGAGCATGGCACCGGCCTGCTCTCGACCATTCTGCGCCCACTGTCCGAGCACACCAAGGCGACCCAGACACGCATTCTGGCCGCCGAAGCGCTGGAGCACATGGGGATATCATCCGAATTTCACGACCGCCTGCCCGGCGAGGTTCCCTACGGCACACAGCGCATGCTGTCGATCGCGCTGGCCAACGGCACGGGCGCGCGCATCCTGCTGCTGGACGAGCCTGCGGCGGGCCTTGGCGGTGACGACATGCGCAAGCTCTGCGACAGGCTCACGGCCCTGCGCGCGGGCGGCATGGCCATCGTCGTCATCGAACATCACATGGATCTCGTCATGCAGATTACAGACCGTATCGTCGTGCTGGATCGCGGCCGCCGGCTGGCCTACGGAACGCCCGCCGAAATCCGTCAGGATCCGCACGTTCTCGAAGCCTATCTGGGGCGCGACGAATGACCGCCACAAACCCCACCCCCGTTCTCGAAGTGCGCAACCTGTCGGTCTCCTACGCCGGCAACCGGGCGCTGTCGGTCGATCATTTCCAACTGGCCGAGGGTGAGCTTGCCGGGATTGTCGGCGCGAATGGCGCGGGCAAGTCTACATTTGCCAGCGCCCTTCTGGGCTGGTCCCGCGGAGCGCCCAAGGTCACAGGCGAGATCCTTCTCGACGGGCAGCCCATCACCGCGCTCGAGACCCCCGAAAGGGTGCGCCGGGGCATGCTGCTGATCCCTGAAAGCGACCTCGTCTTCGCCACGATGACCGTGAGCGAAAACCTGGCGCATGCCGCCAGCCCCGCGAACGCGGGAGGGCGGCGCCTCTATTCCACCGACGAGATCTACGACCTTTTCCCGAACCTCGCCGAGCGGCGCAATCACCTCGGTGGTCAACTGTCGGGCGGCGAGCGTCAGATGCTGGGCATCGCGCGCGCACTGCGCCTCGCGCCGCGGGTGCTGATGTTGGACGAGCCATCGATCGGCCTCGCGCCAAAGCTGGTCTCGGTCGTTCTTCAGACCGTCCGCACGTTGGTCGACGAGGGGCTGACCGTCCTGCTGGTCGAGCAGAACGTCAAGGCCGCCATACGCGCAGTGGATCGCCTGATCCTGTTGGAGCGTGGGCGCATCCTGGCAGAGGGGCCCGTAGACGAAATGAAGGAAGACCCCCGCGTCGCTGACGCCTATCTGGGAGCGAGCGCATGAACTTTACCCAACAGCTCATAAACGGCCTCGTGCTGGGGCATTCCTATGCGTTGATCGCCATCGGCTGGACCGTCCTTCTGGGCGTGGCGCGGTTGGTCAATTTCGGACATGGACAGATGTATATGCTGGGCGCGTTCGTCACGTGGTTCGTGATGTCGCGCTTTGGCCTTCCCTATCTTGTGGCGATCCCCATCGCGATGCTGGTGGGTATCGGGGTTGGATACCTGATGCAGCGCACGATGCTGCAACTCACCATCCGGCAAGATCTGGTAGCGGTAATGATCGTGACGCTCGGCTTTGGCTATGTGCTGGAGGGGGTCGCCGCACTCTTTTTCGGCTCGACCGGGCAGATCCTCGATACGCCGTTGTCGGTGCAGGACATCTATATCGGCGACATCTGGATCACCTGGCAGGACATCGCCATCATCATTGCCGCCATCCTCTTCTTTGCGGTGTTGAAATACGTGGTCGAGAAAACCCGCGTGGGCCGCCTCGTGCGCATGGTCGCCGAAGATCCCAAGCTGGCACTCCTGGCTGGGATCGACATCCGCAAGATCTACCTTGGTGTGTTTGCCTTCGAGGGCGCGGCGGTTGCCATCGCCGCCGCAATGATCGCGCCGCGCACGCCAATCCTGACCTCGATGGGCTTTGACCAGGTCATCATCACCTTCGTCGTGGTCGTCCTGGGCGGCATCGGCAGCATTACCGGCAGCTATGTCGCCGGCATCGCGCTTGGGCTCTTTGCCGCCTTCTTTGGCGCCTACGTCTCGGCGGCCTATTCGACGGCGGCGATGTTCGTTTTCCTGATCGTCGTGCTGGTGCTGCGGCCCGGTGGCCTTGCCGCACGGCCGGGAGCACACTGATATGAGTATCTTCAATTCACTTGCGTGGCTCTTCGGTCTCGGTCTGATCCTGGCAGGCCCCACGCTTCTGGGCGGCTCGGGGGCGGTCTACTCGGCATTCGTACTGATCGCGATCTTTGCCGTCATGTCCTACGGCCTCGACGTGATCGTTTCCGATCTTGGCGAGGTGAGCCTGGCGCATCCCGTGTTCTTTGCAGCCGGCGCCTACGCATCGGCGATCGGCTCGGCCCGCTGGGGGCTCGATCCGATCTCGACGCTTTTGATCGCCATTGCGGCCGCAGCCCTCATCGCCGCGGGCATCGGCCTTGTGACCTTGCGGATGCGCGAGTTTGTCTTTTCCCTTGTCACCTATGCCGTGACCGTCGTGGGCATGACACTTGCCGCGAACTGGGCGTTCCTCGGCGGCTCGGACGGGATTACCGGCATCCCGGTCTTTCAGGTATTCGGCTACAGCGCGCTGACCGACCGCGAATTGTGGCCTGTGGCTTGGCTGCTGCTGGTGATTGCGCTGTACCTTGTGCGGTGCTTCCGCCGCTCACGGCTGGGTCAGGAGGCGATGACGGTCCATCTTAACCCGCGCCTTGCCACCATGTCGGGCATCGATCCGCATCGCGTGCGCATTCAGGTGTTCCTCTTTTCGGCACCCATCACGGCCTCGGCGGGCTGGCTCTATTCCTACCAGCGCGCCTATATCAGCGCCGATGTCGTCGACATGTACTTCCTGATCCTGATGCTGACCGCCGTGGTACTGATCGGACGGCGCATTCTGCTGGCTCCGCTGATCGGGGTCGCGTTGATCCTTTGCCAGGAAAAATTCCTGTCCTTCGGCGGCTATGTCGACCGGATCATCCTCGGGTCGGTCCTGATCGCCGTGCTGTCTTTCCTTCCGCGCGGCTTGGCCGGGCCTGCAAGCGATCTCTTCCGCTGGGCCACAGGCCGCCGCACATCCGCAAAAATACCTCAAGAGGAGCCACGAATTTGACCGTGATCTGGACCCCCAAGCTGACCGAAGACGCGCAGAAATGGCATGACATCGCTGCGCGCCTCAGTGATGAAAAATTCGCCCCCCTCGCCGAAGAGCTGGACCGCGATCAGCGCTACCCTTGGGAGAGCATTGACGAGTTGGTGAACTCTGGTCTCGCGGGTCTCTTCATCCCGTCCGAGTATGGCGGCGGGGGCGCGCCGTTGGTTTCGACCATCGCGGCGGTCGAGCGTGTCGCGATCGGCTGCTCATCCACGGCCGCCATTCTTTGCGCCTGCCAACTGGGTGCTTTTCCGGTCCTGCTGGGAGGACGCGAAGAGCAAAAGCACAAGTATCTGGGCGAGATGGCGATGGGCACCGCGACCAGCTTTGCCCTGTCCGAGCGTTCAACCGGATCGGACGCCGCCGCCATCACCGCCACCGCCAAGCGCGAGGGAGAAGGCTGGCGCATCAAGGGCGAGAAATACTGGATCGGGAACGGCGGCGCATCGCGCTATTATGTCGTCTTTGCCAAGACGGACCCCGACGCTGGCGGGCGCGGGATTTCGGCCTTCATGGTCGACAAGGAGGCCGATGGCGTCGCCATCGACGAGTTGAACGACAAGATGGGCATTCGCGGCACGCAAACCTCGAACCTGAAACTCGACACCTGGGTGGCCAACGACACGATGGTCGGCGAGGAAGGGCGTGCGCTGCGCCTCGCGCTCAAGACACTCAACGTCGGACGCATCATGGTGTCGGCCCAGTCGCTTGGCCTTGCCATAGCCGCCTACCGCACTGCCGCCGAGCGCGCGCTCGAACGGCAGGCATTCGGCAAATCCATCATCGACAACCAGGGCATCGGGTTCAAGCTGGCGGACCTCGCAACCGAGATTTCGGCGGCGCGAATGATGCTTTATGAGGCGGCGCGCGCATATGACGCGGGCGAGGATGTGACAAACCTTGGCGCCATGGCCAAGCTCTACACATCCGAAGTGTCACACAAGGCTGCGGACGTGGCCGTTCAGGTCTGGGGTGGCTTTGGCTATTGCAAGCCGAACCTAGCCGAGCGGCTCTACCGCGATCAGCGGATCCTCGAGATCTACGAGGGCACATCCGAGATTCAGCGCCTTGTTCTGGCGCGTGCGGTGCGCAAAGACATGGAACTGGCCGTGCAAGGCACATCGGCCTGATACCAACCCGGAGAGTTCCATGTCACGCGCCCAGATCACCACAGACGCCGCCATCGCCGCCCGCGAAGAGATCCTGCAAGCCGCAGCCGAGCTCTTTACCGATCTCGGCTATGCAATGACATCCATTGATGCGATTGCGGAACGGCTCGGCGCGACCAAAGGGCGCGTTTATTACTACTTCAAGAGCAAGGCCGACATCTTCTTTGACATTCAGCGCGCTGCGATGGCGCGCCTGAACGCCGAGGTCGAGCCCATCGCGCGCAGTGATCTCAGCCCGCCCGACAAGCTGCGCGCGATGGCGCGCGCGCATCTGGGTATGCTGCTGGCTGATCTGCCAATTCAGAAAGTGTCGGTGCAGGGGCTTGAGCGGTATCTCTTTCACGCGTCGGGATATCGCTATGTCAATGAGCTGCGCGAGATCAATCAGTTACGCGACACCTACGAGCAGATTTTCGCGGAAGTCATCGATCAGGGCGCCCGCGAGGGGTACTTTAGCGACATGCCCCCTCGTCTGCTGACCAAACCATTCTTCGGCGCTCTGAATTGGGTCACGGTCTGGTATCGCCCGCGCAAGATACAAGACGCCGAAAGCAACCGCATGATCGTGGAAACCCTCGTTTCCTTCGCCATGCAAGGCATCCAGAAGGACATTAATGATGGCGCAGGCGCCCCGTAGCACACCCTATTCGGAGACGGTCTGGGACGCTTGCGAGCTGTGGCCGCGCGAGCGCATCACAGCTTTCCAGACCGAGCGATTGAAGGCGCAGCTGACACGCGTGGCGCGCACAAGCGCGCATTATGGAAACGTTTTTGCCGACGTTGGCTTTGACCCTGAAAAGTTCACGTCACGCGACGACCTTCAGCGCCTGCCGCTGACACGCAAGAAGGATTACGTGGCCGGGCTGGCAGAGGATCCGCCCTTCGGCACCTTTCGCGCGGTCGATGTCGCGGATGCGGTCCGCGTCCATTTCTCGTCCGGAACCACCGCCGCGCCCGCCCCCGTCCTTTGGAGCGCGCATGACGCGGATCGCTGGGCCGATCTTTATGCGCGTTACCTCTATGCTCAGGGCCTGCGACGGGAGGACGTCTTTCATTGCATGTTTGGCTATTCGTGGTTCGTCGGCGGCCTTGGCGCGACGATGGCGGCGGAAAAGCTGGGCGCGCTGGTCATTCCCGGCGGCTCGGTCGACACCCAGCGCCAGATCGACACCATCCTGCAATACAAACCGCGATGCGTCATCGGCACGCCGTCCTTCATGGCACATGTCGCCGAGGCGGCAATCGCGCGCGGGATAGATCTGGCCAGTTGCAGCGTCGAAATGGTCTGCGTCGGCGGAGAGCCGGGCGCCAGCATCCCCGGCACCCGAGAAAAGATCGAGCGCCAGTTCGGCGCCAAGATGTTCGATTGCTACGGCGCACTGGAGTGCCAGCCGATCGGCTGGGACACCGCCGCCCAAACCGGCCCGACCCTCGCCGAAGATTTCATCTATACCGAAATTCTCGACCCGAAAACGGACGAGCCGGTGCCCGACGGCACCCCCGGCGTTCTCGTCCTCACGCATCTGGACAAGGAGGCCTGCCCTCTGGTGCGCTGGTGGACCGGCGACATCGTTGTGCGTGACAGCACCCCTGCGGCCGACGGGCGCACCCATGCGCGGCTGACCGGCGGCGTGCAGGGACGGGGCGACGACATGCTGATCGTGCGGGGGGTAAACCTCTTTCCCAGCGCGGTCGAGGACGTGGTGCGCGCCCATCCCGGAACGACCAACGAATACGTGCTGGTCGTCAATGACAGCATGAAGGACCCCAATACCGGGATGCTGCGCCGCATCGTCCTGCGGGTCGAGCGCGAGGATGCAGGCGACGCCCAGCTTGGCGAGCGGCTGAAGGCAGCGCTGCGCGCGCAGCTCAATGTCAGCTTCGATGTCGAGGTTCTGGATGCGGGCAGCCTGCCCCGCACGGTTCACAAGGCCACCCGCGTGGTGAAGGAGTAGCCATGCCCACGCCCAAGCCCCTTGCCGGTCGCCGCGTGATCGAATTCACGCAGTTCATCGCAGGCCCCACCGCTGCACAGCTCTTGGCCGATTTCGGCGCCGAGGTGATCAAGGTGGAGCCCGCACGCGGCGATGGATCCCGTGAATTGCCCGGCACCGAATTCGGCAGCGCCTATTTCCGATGCTTCAACACTGGCAAGTCCAGCCGTATCCTAGACATGGGCAGCGACGCGGGCCGCGCCGAATTCGACACGCTGCTTGGCGGCGCAGACGCGCTGGTGTGCAACCTCGCGCCCGGCACCCTGCGCAAGCTGGGACTGGACGCAGACAGCCTGCGCGCGCGGCACCCGCATCTGGTCATCACGCTGATCTCGGGCTTTGGCCAGCAGGACGACCGCACCTGTATGGACACGATTGCGCAATGCGAAAGTGGCTTTGCCTGGATGAACGGCAACCTCGACGGCACGCCGCGTGTGTCCTCGACCTGGCCCGTCGATTTCTACTCTGGGCTCTACGCCTCTTATGCCACCGCGATGGCGATGCTGGATCCGGCAACCGAAGGCACCGTGATTGACCTGACGATGATGGAAGTGGCGTCGGCCATGCTGCTCGGCCCGGCAGCGATCCTGCTGATGGAGGGGGCCAGGATCGGCCCACCCTCGGGCAACCGCGACCGCGCCTCGGCACCCTCGGGCATTTATGCCTGCGCCGATGGTCATGTCTATATCTACGGGGGCCTCGATGCCTACTGGGCCAAACTGCGCCCTATCGTGGACGGCGAAGATGCGCCCAACGCCGAGCGACTGGCCCGCGCCGATGCCTTCGACGCCATGGTCGAAAACTGGACGCTCCAGCACAGCGTCGAGGATGTTCTGGCGCGTCTCGCGTCGACCGGCATCCCGGCAGGCGCAGTGCGCGAGCCTGCTGACGGGGTTGCGCGCATCAGCGCGCTGCGCCCCGGAGGCGGCGCCGAGGCGCTGCCCAGCGGCGAACATGTGCCCAGCTTTCCCGCCCTCTTCGATGGCGCCCGCATCAGCCGCACCCCGGCGCCGCGCCTTGGCGCCGACATCTCGCAGGCATCTCGCCGACCCTCAAAGGAGACACATCATGAGCCATGACGATTTCACTCCGCAGCCCGTGCTGCGAGACGGGCTTTTCTCGGGCAAGGGTGCCGTTGTCAGCGGAGCGGGCAGCGGGATCGGACGCGCCATCGCCTTGCGCCTCTGCGCTCTCGGGATGGATGTGACGGGATTTGGCCGCCGCGAGGAACCGCTCGCAGAAACCGCCGGTCTGGCGCAGGATCTGCCGGGCGCCTTTCACCATGAGGCGCTGAACGTGCGCGAAACCGAAGCGCTCGATGCTGCGATGGCGCGCGCCGGCGACCGCCACGGCATAGATCTGTTGGTCAACAATGCGGGCGGGCAGTTCTTTGCCCCGGCCACGAAAATCAGCCGCAAGGGCTGGGACGCCGTGGTCGACCTCAACCTCAGCGCGGTTTTTTCCGCCACCAAGGCGGCCTACCCCTATCTCAAGGCGGCACGGGGCGCGGTGGTCAATATCTCGCTCTCGGGGATTGATCGCGGCTCGATGGGGCTGGCCCATTCGGTCGCCGCGCGCGCCGGTGTTCTGGGAATGACGCGCACACTGGCGCTGGAGTGGGCATCCGACGGCATCCGCCTCAACTGCCTTGGGCCCGGCACCGTGGTGACAGCGGGCCTCTCGGACGAGGCGGCGCGGCAGATGCTCGACAGCCTTGTCGCCGCAACGCCCATGGGCCGTACCACGAGCGTAGAAGAGGTGGCCGAGCTGACGGCCTTCCTCGCCAGCCCGGCGGGCGCGCTGATGACGGGACAATTGATCCAGATCGACGGCGCGGCGCATCTGGGTCCGGGCCTGCACATGATCGGAGCAGATGATGTCTGATCCTGCCCTCACCGGCATCCGCGTGCTGGATCTGTCGCGCGTTCTCGCCGGGCCGAGTTGCACGCAGACTCTGGCCGATCTGGGCGCCGAGGTCTGGAAGATCGAGAACCCGGTGAATGGCGACGACACGCGCAGCTGGATGCCCCCGGAACTGGACGGCGAGTCGACCTATTTCATGTGCTGCAACAGGTCCAAGAAATCGGTCGCCATCGACCTGAAATCCTTCGAGGGACAAGAAACCCTGCGTCGCCTCGCGGCCAAGGCAGATATTCTGGTCGAGAACTTCCGCAACGGCGCGCTCGCCGCTTTCGGCCTCGACCCCGAGACGCTGGCCAAGATCAATCCGCGCCTCATCTACTGCTCGATTTCGGGATACGGACGCACCGGCCCCCGCGCGGATGAGGGCGGGTATGATTTCACGATTCAGGCCGAAAGCGGGCTTATGGCGATCACCGGCGACCCGGATGGCGAACCGATGAAACTGGGCGTCGCGATTTCGGATCTGGTCACGGGCATGAACGCGGTGCAGGCCATCCTGGCCGCATTGATTGCCCGAGAGCGAACCGGGCGGGGCCAGCATCTTGATATCGCGCTGTTCGATTCCGCGGTGGCGCTGCTTGCCAATGTCGCCTCGGGCTATCTTCAAACCGGGCAGCAAAGCCCGCGATACGGCAATGCCCACGCGACAGTCGTGCCTTACCAGCTTTTTGACACGGCAGACGGCACGCTTGCCTTGGCATGCGGAAACGACGCGCAGTTTCGCGCCCTTTGCACCATGGTCTTGGACTTGCCGGATCTGCCGAACGATCCGCGCTATACCCGCAACCGGGACCGGGTCAACAATCGCCAGACGCTTATCCCATTGCTCGAGAATGCGTTTCGGTTGCAAAACACCGAAGAGTGGCTCGGAAAGCTGAAAGGTGCGAAAGTTCCCGGAGGCAAGGTTCGCACCATCTCCGAGGTATTCAGCGCGCCAGACGTTCTGGAAAGGGGGATGGTCATCGATGTTCCGGACACTCTGCACGGAACCTTGAGCCTCATCCGTTCACCATTGCGCTTCTCCGATACGAAAGTGCGCACCCCGGCCCCGCCCCCACGCCTTGGCGAACATACAGATGAGGTGCTCGAGTGGCTCGAGAGCGAAGATACAGACAGCAAATGAGCGGCGGTTTGCCAGCAGGGCGTTCGGGCAAGTGCATATAAGAGGGGCAGACGGCAACCGCACCATTGGCTCGGCCTGCCTGAGTTTGGAAATCTGATACAGGACACGTGGTTAACGACCTCTTCCGCTTACCTCTTGGGCGAGGCCGGTTTTCAATCCGCCTTCCTCGTGAATGAAACGGATGATCCGATCGAGGCCGGCGCCGCTCCGCAGATTGGCGAGGACATAGGGGCGCGGGCCGCGGGCGCGGGCCGTGTCGGCCTCCAGCAAGGTCAGATCAACGCACACATGGGGCGCAAGATCGATTTTGTTGACCACTAGCATATCCGACTTCGTCAGGCCCGGACCACGCTTGCGCGGGATGTCCTGACCGGCGGCGGTGTCGATCACGTAGATCGTCAGGTCCACCAGTTCCGGGCTGAAGGTGGCCGCCAGATTGTCGCCGCCGGATTCGATCAAGATCAGGTCGAGGTCGGGAAAGGCCGCCATCAGATCACTGATCGCTGCAAGGTTGATCGAGGCATCCTCGCGGATGGCCGTGTGCGGGCAACCGCCGGTTTCGACCCCCCGGATACGCTCGGCTGGCAGGACTTGCGCGCGCATCAGCGCCTCGGCATCCTCGCGGGTGTAGATGTCGTTGGTGATGACCGCCATGGAGCATTGGCTGGCCAAGGCCCGCGCGAGGCCCTCGGTCAAAGTGGTCTTGCCTGCGCCCACCGGGCCGCCGATCCCTACGCGCAAGGGGCCGTTCATCTTGGGTTGCGTCATGTCCTGAATATCCTCACCTCTTGCGTTTCATGGTGCAGCGACGCCATGTCTCCGGCCAATACGCAGCCACCCAGCCTATCGAGAGGGGCCTTCGCCGCCCTCTGCGCCAGCGCGTGGCATATGGGCGTCAGCCGATCCAGAACCGCCTGCCCCTCGGTCTGGCCCAGCGGCACGTGGCGAATGGCGATGGTGACGAGGTTGCCCGCAAAGCCCTGCAAATAAAGTGCGATCACATCGGCCTTGGGCAGATCCAGCGCCGCCGCAGCCTCGGCCACCGCGATGGGCAGCATGCGCGGCAGAAGGGTGCGCCCCGTCATGGCTGCAACCGTGCGGGCCAGCGCCGCGCCCTGATCCCGGCCCTCCTGCAAACGCTCAGCACAGGGTTGAAGAGCGCGGGCCAGATCGTCCAGTTCGCCGCAGTCCCCCTCCAGCGCGTGGGACAGCAAAACGGCATCCTGAAAGCCGGCTCCATAGGACAGGATGTTCAACAGCCACGTCTCCAGCCCCTCGGCGTCTTGCACCGTCCCAGCCGCAATCGCCGCCTCCAGACCATGCGAATAGGCAAAAGCGCCGGTCGGGAAAGCCGGCGACAGCCATTGAACCAGTGTCAGATGCGCGGGGGTCAGCATCCGTCTTGGTGATGAGGATGATGATGGGAGTGGCCGTGATCGTGGCCCATCGTGCGCCCCTTGCCATAGGCGCCGCCCTCGGGGCGGAACGGGCCGGTCGCGGGTGTCAGTATGGCGCCGACGTGAGCCAACATCGCCTCGATCACCGGGTCGCGCCGGATCGTCAGGTGATCCGCCGCAATCTGGCAGGGCGTGTGACGATTGCCGATATGCCATGCGAAGCGAGGCAGATCGCCGCGCACCTCGATCAGGTCTTCGGGTGCGGGCTCCACCGCGACGGCACGGCCATCCTCGAGCGCGAAGCCCCAGTAATCATCAAGGTTCGTGACCTCTGCCAGGTCCACAAGGAAGGACAGCCCGCCCTGCCCGACGATCCGCTTGCGGCGCATCAGCCGGGCATCATAATCCAGCACAACCGTATCGGCCACGGCGGGCGGCGCTTCTGTCAGTAGATCACGGGCGATGGGCAGGTCCGGCATGTCGTCCCCTCAGAACAGAAAATAGCGTTGCGCCAGCGGCAACTCGCTGGCGGGGGCGCAGGTCAGCACTTCGCCATCCGCGCGCACCTCGTAGGTTTCGGGGTCCACCTCGATCCGGGGTGTCAGCGTGTTGTGGATCATGTCGCGCTTGCCAATGGCGCGGGTATTGGCCACCGCCAGCGTCTCCTTCGCCAGCCCGAGCGCCGCGCCGATGCCGCCCGCCTGCGCCGCCGCACTAACGAACAGAACCGACGACCGCTCCAGCGCCCGCCCGAACGCCCCGAACATGGGGCGCGAATGCACCGGCTGCGCTGGGATCGAGCCGTTGGGATCGCCCATCTGTGCCAGCACGATCGTGCCCCCCATCAGCACCATCTCGGGCTTGGCCCCGAAGAACGCGGGGCTCCACAGCACGAGATCGGCGCGTTTGCCCGGCTCGATGCTGCCGATATGCGCGCTGATCCCATGGGCGATGGCGGGGTTGATGGTATATTTCGCGATGTAGCGCTTGACGCGGGCATTGTCGTTGTCGCCCGTCTCCTCCGGCAGCCGCCCGCGTTGCTTGCGCATCTTGTCTGCGGTTTGCCAGGTGCGGATGATCACCTCGCCCACGCGGCCCATGGCCTGGCTGTCGGACGAGATGACGGAAAATGCGCCCATGTCATGCAGGATATCCTCGGCGGCGATGGTTTCGCGCCGGATGCGGCTCTCGGCGAAGGCGACATCCTCGGGGATCGCCTTGTCGAGATGGTGGCACACCATCAGCATATCGAGATGTTCCTCGATGGTGTTGACGGTATAGGGCATCGTCGGGTTGGTCGAGGACGGGATCACATTCTGCGAGCCGACCACCTTCATGATGTCCGGCGCATGGCCGCCGCCCGCACCCTCGGTGTGATAGGCATGGATGGTGCGGCCCTTGAGCGCGGCCAGCGTATTTTCCACGAAACCGCTCTCGTTCAGCGTGTCGGTGTGGATCATGACCTGCACGTCCATGTCGTCGGCGACGCTCAGGCAAGTGTCGATGGCCGCCGGCGTGGTGCCCCAATCCTCGTGCAGCTTGAGCGCGCAGGCCCCGGCGTTGACCTGCTCGATCAGCGCGCCGGGCAAGCTGGCATTGCCCTTGCCCGCAAAGCCAAGGTTCATCGGCAGCGCGTCGCCGGCCTGAAGCATCCGCCCGATATGGAAGGCCCCCGGCGTGCAGGTGGTGGCCAATGTTCCGTGCGCCGGGCCAGTGCCGCCACCCAGCATGGTGGTGATGCCGGAATGCAGCGCATCGTCCACCTGCTGCGGGCAGATGAAATGAATGTGCGCGTCAAAGCCCCCTGCCGTCAGGATCTTGCCTTCGCCAGCGATCACCTCGGTTCCCGGACCGATGATGATATCGACGCCCGATTGAGTGTCGGGATTGCCAGCCTTGCCGATCGCGGCAATCAGACCGTCGCGCAGGCCGACATCGGCCTTGTAGATGCCGGTATGATCGACAATCAACGCGTTGGTTATGACCGTATCGACGGCGCCGTCGGCGCGGGTGGTCTGGCTTTGCCCCATGCCGTCGCGGATCACCTTGCCGCCACCGAATTTCACCTCCTCGCCGTAGGTGGTCAGATCGCGCTCTACCTCGATCACCAGATCGGTATCGGCCAGCCGCAGGCGGTCACCGGTGGTCGGGCCATACATGCCAGCATAGGCCGAGCGGGAAAGGGTCGCGGCCATATCTAAAGATCCCCCATGACCTGCTGGTTGAAGCCAAAGACGCGCCGCGCGCCGCCGTAGGGGATCAGGCGCACCTCGCGCGTCTGGCCCGGCTCAAAGCGCACGGCGGTCCCGGCGGGGATGTCCAGCCGCTGGCCGCGCGCCGCGTCCCGGTCAAACGACAGTCCGTCGTTGGCCTCGGCGAAATGGTAATGGCTGCCCACTTGAACCGGACGGTCGCCTGTATTGGCAATCTCCAGCACGGTGACGGGGGCATCGGCGTTCAGGATGATGTCGCCATTCGCTGGAAAAATCTCTCCGGGGATCATTTGCGTCCCCGGCCGATGAAGTAGCCTCCGACAAGCGCCAGCAGCCCCACGACCACAAGCCACATCGCGTCGATCCCGTGCGGGTGCAGATGCGGGCCAGCATGCGCGAGGGCGGGCGCGGGCAGCAACAGGGCGGGCAAAATGTAACGCATGGGTGTGGTCCTTTCAACGGATAGGGTCATGGACAGTCACCAGCTTGGTGCCGTCGGGAAAAGTTGCCTCGACCTGAACAGAGTGGATCATCTCGGCGATCCCCTCCATGCAGTCCTCGACGGTGATGACATGGGCGCCCGCTTCCATCAGGTCGGCGACACTGCGCCCGTCGCGCGCGCCCTCGACCACAAAATCGGTGATCAGCGCGACGGCCTCTGGGTGGTTGAGCTTGACGCCCCGCTCCTTTCGCCCGCGCGCGATCATGGCGGCCAGCGATATCAACATCTTGTCCTTTTCCCGAGGGGTCAGGTTCATGGCAGGTCTCTCCTAGATTTGCCAGACGCGGGGCAGTGGACCGGGGCGCAGGATCGCAAGCAGGCGCACGATCTGGCGCCGCAGGGGCCAGCCGTCACGCGCCATGAGGCGGATCACCAGCTTGCCATCGAAAGCCGAAGCGCCGCCCGTTACATCGGGGTCCGTCAGGGCCTCTTGCACCGGGGCCAGCGCGTCCGCGGAGCCGGGAGCGACCAGCGCCAGTGTGGCAAAGGCGCGCGCGCCCTCCAGCACGGCGGGCCCAGCAGTGAGTGCTTCGGTCGACATCCGAAGCGGCTCGACCAGCACAGGCTTGCCCGCGCGCATGACGCGCCGCGTGTCGGTCAGGGTGACGCGCGCGACGGTTTCGCCCATGGCGGCACGGCCCAGCACAACCGTTTCCAACATCAGGCAGGAGCTGTCCGGGGCAAGGTCTATGGACGTCTCGCGCGCAAGGTGGCTTTGATCGAAGAGGATGGTTTCCTGCGGCAACCAGTCCAGATGCCCCCCGGCCCCGACCCTGTGATGCACGCGAACCACCGCCGCATCCCCCGTGCTGCGATAGGCACGCTCGGCAGTTTGGGTGGTTCCGGTCGCCCGGCACCCCGGCGCAAGGTCGATCTGGTAAGACAGCCGGTCGCCCCCCGTCAGCCCGCCCGAGGTATTCAGCAGAACGATTTCCTGCCCGTTGTCTCCGCGATGCAGGAACGCCTTGGCCGATCCTGACTGGTGCAGCCGCTCCAGACGTCCGTGATGCGGTCCGGCGCGCAAGGTCACATGCGCAGCGCCCCGGCTACGCTCGTAAGTTGGCAAGGGATCGGCGTGGGCGGGCATCGGCACTCATCTCCATGGTGCTGCGACGCTATCCGGATGGGGCAAAACTGCCAGTCTCGGCCCGGCACTTTGCAGGCCGGGTTCAAAAGCTGCCAAGGAAGTGCGCAAAATAAAGGCGCTCTGCAAAATTATTAGACAGTTCCTGCAAAGCATGTCGCGCGACACGCCAAACGAAGGCACCGGCAGCCGCACGTCAACTCGGCATCGCCCAACCGGCGCGACGACACTGCCGACCAAATCTCACAACAGGCTGATATGCTTGATGAGGTTGGGCCAATTGCTCCGGTCGGTTCACAAGAAAGCAGAAGGCCCCTCGCCACTCACGCGCCACCCTCTTGGCCCGTCGTTCGCTGGGCAACCGGCGTGGAATGCGCATCGAGATAGAGCGCTTCTAGATCCCTGTGGCTGAACCTGTCCGGCGGCCCCTCAAGGACGACCTCACCTGCGCGCATTCCCACGATCCGATCCGCGAACTTCCGGGCAAGTTCCACCTGGTGCAAACTGCACAAGACGCCAATTCCCTGCTCGCGGCACAGCAGGCGCAAAAGCTTCAGCGTGATGTTTGCAGCTTCGGGATCAAGGCTCGACACAGGTTCGTCGGCCAGAAGCAGCTTGCTCTGCTGGGTCAACACACGGGCAATGGCGACGCGTTGCTGTTGCCCACCGGACAAGGAGTCCGCGCGCTGATACGCCTGCTGGAGAAGGCCCACCTTGTCGAGGTTGGCCAACGCCGCCTGCCGGTCGCTGCGTTCGAAGCTGCGCAGCGCCACCCGCCAAGTGGGCACATGCCCCAGCCGCCCGGCCAGCACGTTGTCCAGCGCGCTCAGCCGTGCCACCAGATTGAACTGCTGAAAAATGAGCCCGATGTCGCGGCGCGCGAGGCGCAGCGCCTGTCCAGTCAGAACGTGCATCGGGTGGCCATGGACCGCGATCTGGCCGCCGGTGGGGCGGGTCAGTCCGGTGACGCAACGAAATACTGTGGATTTGCCTGCCCCGCTCGGCCCCAGCAGGACCACGAACTCGCCCGGCGCCACATCCAGAGAGAGACCGCGCAGCGCCTGCGTGGTGCCGTAGGATTTCGACAGATCGCGAACCGCCAACGCCTTGCCAAAGCCAGCGACGGCGGCGACAGGCGGAGCCATGCGGACAGACCGGTTCATACCAGCCACCTGCGCAGGTAGGCGCTGATCTGGTCAATGATCGTCACCATGGCCAGCACGATCACCGTCAGGGTCAACAGCTTCTCAAAGTCCAGAAGGTCGATGGCGGACTTGATCTCTATCCCGATGCCGCCCGCGCCCACGATCCCCAGAATGGTCGAGGTGCGCACATTCGCCTCCCACACATATAGCGAGGTTGAGGCGAGGCTGGGAAGCGATGCGGGCAGCACGGCAAACATCACAAGCTTGGAGCGATTGGCGCCTGACATTTCGACCGCCTCCATCGGCGGGCGCGGCAGCATCTCGATCGCTTCGCTGTTGAGCTTGGCAATGACGCCGATGGCGTGGAGCGTCATGCCAAGCACCCCCGCGAAGGGGCCCAGCCCCACCGCCGCGACGAACAGGATGGCGAAAACCACCGTGTCGATGCCCCTCAGCGCGTTCAGAACCCCGCGCACAGGCGTCCCGATGAAGTTCGACGCCACGATGTTTCGGGAAATGAAGATGCTCAGCGGAAAGGCCACGATGGTCGCCGCGACGGTTGCCACGGTGGCGATGGCAACGGTTTCGAGCGCGCGATATAGAAACCGGTCAAGGTCATTCACATAAGGCGGCCATGCCGTCGAGGCCCAGCGCATCAGCCGCGGCAACCCCTCGATCAGCCGCGCCGGGTCCACCTCGGCGATGCGCAGGCACATCACGAATGCCCCCAGCAGCGCCAGCACGACCAGATAGCTCCGGATCGCGCCGCCCGAGAGCGGCTGGAAACTCGGCTCCAGATACTGGCCCTGCGCACTGCGAGTGGGCACGCGGGCATTGGTGTGACTAGGCATGTGTGACCCCCTGGTTGCGGCACTGGTCCGCGCCGGTCACCC
>NZ_JBAPKZ010000006.1:92159-144961 GCF_037083805.1 Roseovarius sp. D0-M9
GGACCAGCGGCGTTGTTACGAGCGCAGCACACCCAGATCGCGGCCCATCTGCTCCAGCACGGCATATGGCTCGTGCGTGGTCGGCTCAAAGCCCGTGTAGGGCCAGGGCAAAAGGGCGCGGGTTTCCTCGTCCAGCGTGGCGAATGCGTCCTGAAGGGCGCTGGCCATCTCTGCGTCCATTCCGGCGCGGACAGCGACGACCTCGTTTGGCAGCGGATCCGATTCCCAAACCACCCGGTTCGCGTCAGCCTCGATTGTGCCGTTGCGGATCATGGTGTTGCGATGCGTGTCCCAGCCAGTCGCCAGATCGACCTGGCCGTTGACTGTGGCCATCTGCGCCGCCGCGGCCGAGGCACCCTCGGCATATCGACCAAAGAAGTTCTGCGCTTCGATGCCTTGGTCGCGTAACCAGTGCGTCGGCACCAGCCAACCCGAGGTGGAGCCAGTATCCAGCATCTGCATGGACATGCCGCGCGCATCCTCAGGAAAGCTGTCAAGCTCCAGATCCGGGCGCGCCACGATGATCGCGCGGTAGATCGGCTTGCCCTCCACCAGCATCACGTTGATGGGTTTCGCCTCGCCCCGCGCCGCGGCCAGCACATAACCCCAAGGCCCCATTTGCGCGACGTCGATCTGTTCATTCGCCAGCGCCGTCGCGATTCCGGCCCAGTCATTGGCCACGTCGAGGCGCAACTCGGCCCCGGCGGCTGCGGCGATGCGCTGATAAATCGGCTCCCAGACGCGATAGGTGTCTTCCTGCGTAGGTTGCTGGGGCCCAAGACCCACGCGCAGCGTCCCTGCGCCCTGCGCACGCACGATGGCGGGGGCGGCCAGAGCGACCAGGGACGACGCCCCGGCCACATGCAGAAGCTTGCGACGGGTGAGATGCCCGATCTTTTCCATGTTCTTCATCTTTCCACTCTCCATGTCGTGGGCGCAGCGGGGCATTGGGCCATGCGCGCCAAGTTTCCCGGTCATGTCCGGTCATCTACATGCCCCTCGGACGGTAAAGCCGAGGCGCACCCTGACCGCAGACGAACTTTACCGCCGACTTGCGACACTAATATGAAATAATCTCATTTTTTATGTTCTAATTATTGAGCTTTCCACACTGCGTGGCTAGCATCCGTCAAATCGACGCATCTGGGTGTATCCATGGCCATGACAAAGACAGAAGGCGAGCTCGATGATCGTGTTGGCGCAGTCGCAGGAATCATCTTCGATCTTGATGGGACGCTGCTTAGGGGCCATCAGCCAATGCCGGGAGCGATATCACTCCTCCTCGCCCTTGAACGCCCATATGTGATCGCATCCAACAACTCGTCCGACACCGCCGCAGGTCTGGCCGCGTCATTGCGCAGGGTTGGGCTTTGCGTTTGCCCAGACCGCCTCATTCTTGCCGGCGAGATCGCACTCGAAGAGGTCGCCTGCCGGTTCGACGGGGCTGACGTGATGCTGATCGCCGCAGCGCCTCTGCATGACAGGGCGCGGGCCATTGGCATCCGCACCGTCACGCAAGGGGGCGACGTGGTGCTGGTGTGCCGGGATGAGAGGTTCGACTATGCAGCGCTTGCGGCTGCGGCAAACAGCCTGCAGCGCGGCGCACATCTCATGGCAGCCAATCCTGACCGCAGCCATCCCGGACATGCTGGCGCCGCCATCCCCGAAACGGGTAGCCTGCTGGCAGCGGTCATGGCCGCATCTGGCCGGACCGAGGCCGAGATCATCGGCAAACCGCAGCCCCTGATGCTGCGCCGCGCATTGGCGCGGCTGGGCGTGGAGGCGGGCGAGGCCCTGCTTGTGGGCGACAATCAGGACACCGATGGCGCAGGGGCGCAGCGGCTGGGAATTGCGTTTCACCAGGTGGACGGGAGCAGGCGCGCGCCCCTTGGTGCGCTGGACGTGCTCAAGTCCTTGCCGCCCGGCCATGCGCGGGCAGCCGAATGAGCGCCCGGCCCGCGTGCCAAGATGTTTGACAAAGCCTGCCCAATGCACTTGGTCATGGGTGCGGAACAACGCGTCAAGGCAGGCCCGACATGACCAAACGTCCCAGCAAGCCCCAAACCCGGCCCCGGCAGGAGGACACGCCCAGTTTCCGTGGGGTCATCGGCCGGCTGCAATCCCTGGCGCCCACTCTGCCGCCCGCGGCCCGGCGCGTGGCCGATGTCATCCTGGCCGAGCCCAACCGCATCATCGAGATGTCCATCACCGAGCTTGCCGAAAGCGCGGCCGTCAGCGAGGGCAGTGTCGTGTCGCTCTGTCGGCAAGTGGGGGCGCGGGGATTTCAACAGCTCAAGATCGTGCTCGCCCGCGAGCTCGTGTCGGATGTCCAGTTCATACACGAAGATCTTGACCCCGGCGACGATACCGCCCGCGTGATCGCCAAGATTTTTCAAAGCAACGTCGATTGCATTCAGGCCACCCAGAAGAGCCTCGATCTGGGCGCAATGGAACAGGCAGCCGCCGCAATTCGCACCGCGAGCCGGGTCGAGATTTACGGAATCGGAAGCGCCACACCCATCGCGCTCGACGCCCAGTATCGGCTCCTGCGGATCGGCATCAATGCGACTGCGCAGGTGGACAGCCACGTGCAAGCGATCAGCGCTGCGCGCACCGGACCTGACGTGGCCGTCATCGCGATTTCGCACAGCGGCAGCACGATCGAAACAATCGATGCCACGCGGCTGGCCCGTGAGGCCGGTGCAACGACGATCGTGATCACCAGTGCGATGCGCTCGCCCATCACGCGCTTTACCGACATCGTGCTGAACACGGTCGCTCGCGAAACGCGATTTCGCACCGAGGCGATGACCAGCAGGATCGCACAGCTTGCCATTGTGGACGGGCTGATCTCGCTCGTGGCGATGGCCGACCAGGACCGCGCAACCCGGACGCTCCAGCATACCTTCGATGTACTTTCGATAAAGCGCATCTGATGACTTTCGACGACGAAGTGGCTCTGATCAGGATTTGTGGCCTGCGGCCAGGTATCGTGCTGCGCAGCCCCCGGCATGCAGCAATCAGCGGAAATCGTTCGACCACGCATTGATCATGGGCAAGACGTGATTTCAGGTCGTAACCCTGTATGATCGCGAAACGTCGGCCTGTGTTCGGCTTTGATCGCGGGATGGTGACGGACAGGTTTTCGAGCCTCTCCGGACACGCCCTGCCTCCAAGGTATCTTCGGCCGGACCAAGAAACCGAGCATCGGACGAAAGGAATGAGCGAAGTGTCATCACCGAAGCCCAAGACGCTTGGTCAACCCGATCCCGTCCAAAAGCCCTTGAAGGTTTCATACATCCTCGTGCCGGGCTACTCGATGCTCGCGCTCAGTTCTGCCATCGAGCCGCTGCGATCGGTCAATCGCCTGCTGGGCCGCACATGCTATGAATGGACCATTGCTGCGGCGCAAAAAGGGCCGGTGTCGGCCAGCAACGGTCTTGACGTGCAGGCGGCCTTCGACCTCGGGGATGCACCCCATGCCGATCTGACCATTGTCGTGGCCAGCCTCGGGCTCGACGGCTATCGCAACAAGGCGCTCGAGCGTCATCTGCGCAACCTGCGCGGTCACGGGCGAATGGTGGGCGCGATCAGCAATGCGACCTTGCTGCTGGCGCAGGCCGGAGTGGTCGGCGCGCGCTGCGTCACCATCCACTGGGAATCAATCGAAGGGCTGGTGATGCAGTTTCCCGACCTCAAGGTCTGCGGCGACATCTACCGGATCGAGGACGGGCTGCTGACGGCGGCGGGCGGCACCGCGTCGATGGACATGATGCTGGACCTGATCGGGCGCCGCGAAGGCTGGACCGCGGCCTCGCAAGTCTCCGAGCAGTTTCTGCACGGCCCCCTGCGCCCGGCCAGCGAGGCCCAGCGCAGCGGGCTCAAATGGCGCTATCGACTGACCGACCCACGCCTTGAGACGGCGATCCGGCGGATGGAGGACAACCTGTCCAAACCGCTCAGGATTGCTCAATTGGCCAGCGAGGTAGATCTGTCGGAGCGCCAATTCGAGCGCCTGTTTCACAAGGCACTGCTGAAATCGCCGTCGCAGTTCTACATGGAACTGCGCCTGACGACGGCCTATCGCCTTCTGGTGACAACGACCAGCAGCCTCGAAGAAGTCGCAGAATCGACCGGCTTTTCCAGCCAGAGCCACTTCGGCCGCAGCTTCAAGCGCTGGTGCGGGCGATCGCCGCTGGCGGTGCGGGTCGCATCAAACTCCGGCATGGCGGCGGTTTGATGCAAAAATATGACGGAATTATGTAAAAGAGTCTCGCTCCTCGCCGTATATGCTTCTGCGATGCGCTGCCGGGGTCATGGCAGCGGTCACGTTTTCGTATGCGGCAGGAGGAGAGCGGCGTGGAAACGATCCAGTTCATGTATCAGAACTTCGGGGTCATCATCAGCCTCGGCGTCGAGCATATTTCGATCGTCGCCGTCGCTGTCGGCCTTGCGATACTGACGGGCGTTCCCATCGGGATCGCCATCACGCAAAACCGCAAGGCTGCGGATACCGTGCTCTACATTGCGTCGATCATCGTCACGGTGCCGTCCATCGCGCTCTTTGGCCTGATGATCCCCATCCTGTCGATGATCGGCCAAGGGATCGGCTGGCTCCCGGCAGTGATCGCCATCTTGCTCTACTCGCAACTGCCCATCATCCGAAACACATACACGGCCATCACCAATGTTGATCCGGCCTTGCGCGAATCCGCGCGGGGCATGGGAATGACCAAGATGCAGCGGCTTAGCCAGGTCGAGATCCCGCTGGCCATTCCGGTCATCATGGCGGGGGTGCGCACGGCGGTGGTGATGAATATCGGCGTCGCGGCGATTGCCGCCTACATCGGCGCGGGCGGGCTTGGCGTGCTGATCTCGCGCGGTATCAGCCAATCCGATCCGAGGCAGCTGATCGCGGGGGCCATCGCCGTCTCGGTCCTCGCCATCATCGCCGATTACGCCCTTCTCTTTTTGCAAAAGCGCCTGACGCCGTCCGGCCTCACCCGGTAACGCTACGGAGTATACGACCATGATCCGACTCGAAAAACTGACCAAGATCTTCGACACGCCCAACGGGCAGGTCGTTGCCGCACGTGATGTCGACATGGAAGTGCCCCAAGGCGAGATCTGCGTCCTGCTGGGGCCGTCGGGATGCGGCAAGACGACGGCGCTCAAGATGATCAACCGCCTCGTCGCGCCGACATCGGGCAAGATCTACATCAATGGCGAGGACACCTCGAAGCTGAACGATGTCGAGCTGCGGCGCTCGATCGGCTACGTCATCCAGCAGATCGGCCTTTTTCCCAACATGACGATCGAGGAAAACATCTGCGTCGTGCCCAAGTTGCTCGGCTGGAAGAGCGACAAGGCCAAGAACCGCGCCCGCGAACTGCTGGATCTCGTCGGGCTGGATGCGAACCTCTTTCTCAAGCGGTTCCCCAAGGAGCTGTCGGGCGGCCAACAGCAGCGCGTGGGCGTGATCCGCGCGCTTGCCGCCGATCCGCCCGTGATGCTGATGGACGAGCCCTTCGGTGCCATCGACCCGATCAACCGCGAGATCATTCAGGACGAATTCCTGAAGATGCAGGCCGAGATCAAGAAGACGATCATGTTCGTCAGCCATGACATCGACGAGGCCGTCAAGATGGGTAACAAGATCGCCATCTTCAAGGAAGGCATCATCGAGCAATACGACAGCCCAGACACCGTGCTGGCCCATCCCAAGAACGCCTTCGTGGCCGATTTCGTTGGCGCCGACCGCACGCTCAAGCGGTTGCGTCTGGTGACGGTCGAAGAAGTGGCCGATCCGAATGCACCGACGGTATCGGGCCATGCCAAGGCCAAGGACGCGCTGTCTGCCGTCCAGAATAGCACGGTCAACGTCGCAGTCGTGATCGACGGCGACCACAAGCCGGTCGGATACGTGACCGCCGAGATGCTGGAGGGTGCACGCGGCAACGTGCGCGACCTGGCGCGGCCCCTGCCCGCGATCGTGCCGTTCCGCGCCGACCTGCGGGCCGTCGTCTCGGAGATGTTCGCACATGACATCATGTGGCTGGCGACCGTCGATGACAATGGCCGGTTCGTCGGCGTCGTCACGCAGCCCGCCGTCACCGGCGCACTGGGCGAGACCTATCGCCGCAATGTCGCCCGAGCCATTGGATAGGGGGCCGAGATGAACAAACCGACACTTACATCGCGCACCACCATGATCTGGCCCTGGGTCCTGATCGCCCTTGGCATCCTCATTGGGTCCTCGGGAATTATCGGGCAGATCGCCTATTACTGGGATGACATCGTCTACCTGACCGAGCAGCACGTGATCCTGGTGTTGGCCTCGGGCGGCGCCGCCATCTGCGTGGGTCTGCCTGTCGGGATATTGCTCTCGCGGCCTTCGATGGCGCGGGCGGCCGAGACCATCATGCAGGTGTTCAACATCGGCACCACCATCCCGACACTGGCGGTCATTGCCCTGTCGATGACGCTTCTCGGCATCGGATTTGCGCCGGCCTTCTTCGGGCTCTTCGTTGCCTCGCTTCTGCCGATCGTGCGCAATACCTATGCCGGCCTCTTGGCAGTGCCGACGCATCTCAAGGAGGCGGCCTACGGGATGGGCATGACGCCCATGCAGATCCTCTTTCGGATCGAGCTGCCCAACGCGCTCTTCGTGATCTTCTCGGGCATCCGCACAGCGCTGGCGATCAATGTCGGCACCACGCCGCTGGCCTTTCTGATCGGCGGCGGCGGTCTGGGCGAGCTCATTTTCACCGGCATCGACCTGATGGACACCGGGATGCTGCTGGCGGGTGCGATCCCGACCGCAGCCCTGGCGGTCCTCGTCGATTCCCTCGTCGGCCAGGCCCAGTTCTGGCTGATCCCCAGAGGCGTCAACCCGCTGCGCTGAGACAAGGCGCATCCACCGACTTCACCACACTCACTCTCACAACCACAGGAAGGAAAAAACAAATGTTCTCGAATTTCGCGAAATCCCTCTTTGCCGGCGCCGTCATGCTGGCGGGCGCGGCACAAGCCAACGAAATCGTTGTCGGCGGCAAGAACTTCACCGAGCAGCAATTGCTGTCCTCGATGACCGCGCAGCTACTCGAGGCCAACGGCTTTGATGTCGACAACCGCGGCGGAATGGGCTCGGCAGCCGTGCGCCAGGCGATGGAAAACGGCCAGATCGATGTCTACTGGGAATACACCGGCACATCGCTGATCACCTACAACAAGGTCGAAGAGAAGCTGAACGCCGCCGACACCTACGACCGGGTCAAGCAGCTGGACGCCGAGAAAGGCATTGTCTGGCTCGACGCGTCGGACGCCAACAACACCTACGCCCTCGCCATGCGCAAGGCGCAGGCCGAAGAGCTGGGTATCGAGACACTTTCCGACTTCGCCGCGCGTGTGAACAGTGAGAACGATCTGACGCTGGCCTCGAACGCAGAATGGTATGCCCGCCCCGACGGCCTCAAGCCCCTACAGGCGGAATACGGCTTCGAGCTGAGCCGTGATCAGGTCAAGCGCATGGACTCGGGCCTGGTCTACGAGGCACTCAAGAACGGCGATGTCGATGTCGGGCTGGTTTTCGCAACCGATGGCCGCATCCCGGCCTTCGATTTCGTCACGCTGACGGATGACAAGGGATATTTCCCCGCCTACGCGCTGGCCCCCGTTGTCCGCGACGAGATCCTCGAGGCGCATCCCGAGGTGGGCGAGCTGCTCAACACGCTGTCGGCCAAGCTGGACGACGCCACGATGGCACGCCTGAATGCGCGCGTCGACGTGGAGCGTGTGTCGATCGAAAACGTCGCCGCCGATTTCCTCGGCGAAGCCGGAATGATGTAAACGCCAAGGCGCCGGGGCACTCTTTGGCAGTGCCCCGGCCACCACGGGACCGGGAAGCAAACACGTGCCACATATCCTCAAGACCGGCGTTGCCCAGTGCAGCAGCGTCATCGGCGACCTCGATGCCAATCTGGCCAGCCATCTGGACTGGATCGCCCAAGGCAAGACTGCGGGCCTGGACCTTCTGGTCATGCCCGAGCTGTCCTTGACCGGCCATCACGGCTGCGAGACCTTGCTCGACATTGCCATGCCGCGCACCGACCCCCGTCTGGGTCGGCTGGCCGAGGCAGCGGGTGACATGACCGTGATCGTCGGGTTCATCGAGGAAGGCCCTGCCGCCCAATTCTACAACAGCGCCGCGATCCTCAAGAACGGCGCACTGAGATTTCTGCACCGCAAGGTCAATCTGCCCAGCTATGGCAATCTGGAAGAGGCCAAGCACTATGCCGCCGGGCGTTTCGTGGATGTCTTTGGCCTTGATGCGCGCTGGAATGCCGGCTTGCTGATCTGCGCCGATCTGTGGAACCCGGCGCTTGTGCATCTGGCGTTCCTGCACGGCGCAACCTGCCTGATCTGCCCGGTGAGTTCCGGGGTCGAGGCCGTCGGCGTGGATTTCGACAACCCCGGCGGATGGGCCCTGACGATGCGGTTTTACTCCATGATGTATGGCGCGCCTTCGATCATGGCCAATCGCACCGGCACCGAGCGCGGCCTCACCTTCTGGGGCGGCTCGCGGATCGTCGATGCCTTCGGGCGCGAATTGGCCGTCGCCGGCAGCGCCGAAGAGTTGATCACCGCCGAGGTCGATTTCGATCAGGTGCGCCGCGCACGCTACCTGCTGCCCACAGTACGCGACAGCAACATCAGCCTGGTGCACCGCGAAACGACACGCCTGCTCGAAACATTGGGCGTGCCCGACCTGATACGCGCCTCAGACGGAAAACAGGATACCCCGAATGCGTGATTTTTTCATGACCGACGAAGACCGTGCGTTTCGCGCCGAGATCCGCGACTTCCTCGCGCGCGAGCTGGCGCCCGTGGCGCCACTGATCGAGCGTGACCAGGATTGGGAGGCGGTCAAGCGCGTGGTGCGCGCGCTTGGCGAGGCGGGCTACATGAAACTCATGTTCCCTGACCTCTATTCAGGCTCATTGTCCAAGCCGGGGCTAACCCACGCCACCATCCTGTCCGAAGAGGCCGCCTATCTGAACTACGCGTTCGAGACGACCATAGCGACCGCGCTGTCCTGCGCCTTTCCGCTGCATGCCTACGCCCGCGCGCCGATACGCGAGCGCTATCTGACGCCGATCCTCGAAGGCCACGCCATCGGCTCGATCTGCATGACCGAGCCCAATGTCGGCTCGGACAGTGCGGGCATGGAAACGCGCGTGCGCTTTGACGCCGCGACGCGCGAATGGGTGATCGACGGGTTCAAGCGCTATATCTCGAACGCGACAAAATCGGACGTCTACATCGTCTGGGGCATCTCGGACCCCGATGCGATCCCCCAAAAGGGCATGACCGCCATCGCCGTTCCGGCCACGACGCCCGGAATTTCATTCCCGCGCACCTATGATTTCATGGGCCGGCGTGGATGCGTCGTCGGCGAGGTCACGTTCGACAATGTTCGCGTGCCGGCAGACAACCTGCTGGGAGAAGAGAACCAAGGCTTTCGCATCATGCTGAGCGCGTTCAACTTCGAGCGTGTCATTCTGGGCGGATCGGGCCTCGGCGTCGCGCGCTCGGCCTTCGACATCGCCCGCGATCACGCCCAGAGCCGGATGTCCTTTGGCCAGAAACTGGGCCAGAAACAGCTGATCTGGGACATGATCGCGCAAATGAGCTGGCGCATCGACGCCGCCGAACTGCTGACCACCCGCGCCGCCAAGATGTACGATTCCGGCCTCGACGGCAAAGAGCTGATGCGCGAGGCGGGCCAGTGCAAGCTGGTCGCCTCGGAAACGGCGGTGTTCTGCGCGGACCGAACGGTGCAGATCCTCGGCGGCGACGGCGTGACCCGCCAATATGGCCGCGCCGAGCAGATCTACCGCGATGCGCGCGCGCTTCCCATTGTCGGCGGCTCGTCGGAAATGGCGAAATACCTGATCGCGGCCCGCGAGATGCCTTCGATCAAACCGAACCTTTGACAGGACACACCCGGCATGCATATCGCCCGCATTCTAGAAGCCTCGGTTGAACGCTATCCCGATCACACCGCGCTGGTCTTTGGCGAGCGCCGCTGGACCTACGCGCAGTGGCACGGCCGCGTGCGCCGCTTTGCGCAGGCGCTGTCGGACATGGGCGTGCGTGCCGGAGACCGCGTCGCCTTTTACGTCTCGACCTCGGAAAATTCGGTCACCACCTATTTCGCCTGCCAGATCATCGGCGCAGTGGCCGTCCCGCTGAACTACCGGCTCAGCCCCGGCGAAGCGGCCTATATCATCAAGGACAGCGGTGTGCGCGTTCTGGTCTATGGCCGGCATCTGACCCAAAACGCGCTCAAGATCGAGGCCGAGGTCCGCTCGGTCCATGACTTCGTCAGCTGCTCGTATGATCTGGATGCGGTGCCCGAGGGGCATAGCCAGTTCGACATGCTGGCGGAAGAGACCGAGGACCGCGACCTTCTGCGCCCGATCCCGGCGGGCAGCGACGTGTCGGCCCTGGTCTATACCTCCGGCACGACAGGGCGGCCAAAGGGCGTGGTGCACACTCATGCCAACGACATCGCCATCGCGATGAACTGCGTGATGGAATACGGGCTGAACCACCGCGACACGGCCCTGCATATCGCGCCACTATATCACGTCGGCGGGATGCAGGCCTATTTCATGCCGCATCTGATGGTGGGCGGAACCAACGTAGTCATGGGGCGATACAACGCCCTCGAAACGCTGCAAACGATCGCATCGGAAAAGATCACGACGCTTTTTGCCGTGCCGACCCAGATTCAGGAACTGCTGCTGCACCCGGAGTTTCACGAGGTCGATACCAGCTCGCTCCGCCTCATCACGACCGGCGGCGCGGCCATCGCATCGGCGGTGATGGAACGCGTGGTGGCCGAGTTCTGCCCCAACATCTACAACGGCTATGGCATGACCGAGGCCTCGCTTGCACTGCTGCTGCATCCCGATGACGCGCTGCGCAAGCTCGGCTCCTGCGGCAAGCCGACATTGATTTCCGAGTGCCGGATCATCGACCGCAGCCCCGACGCGACCCCCGGCCAGATCGTGCCACCGGGCGAGATCGGCCAGCTCATCGTGCGCGGGCCACAGGCGATGACGGGCTATTGGAACAATCCCGTCGAGACGGCCAAGAAACTCAGGGCGGGATGGGTCTATTCGGGTGATCTCTTTTCGCGCGACGACGAAGGCTTTTACACCTTTCACGGGCGCGCCGACGACATGATCGTGTCGGGCGGCGAGAATATCTATCCGCGCGAAGTCGAAGAGCTGCTCTACAAGCATCCCGGCATACAGGAGGCTGCGGTGCTGGGCCTGCCGGACGAAAAATGGGGCCAGATCGTTGCGGCGTATATCGTGGCGACCGACAGCGCGTTGACCGCCGAAGACATAGACAGCTTTTGCAAGCAGAGCGACAATCTGGCGCCCTACAAACGCCCCAAGCGATACGTTTTCCTCGATCAATTGCCGACGAATCCCAGCGGCAAGGTGCTCAAGCGCGAGCTGCTGGCGCGCCATCAAACCGAATGCACCGCGCCATAGCGCTGCGCGTGGCCAAACAGCGGGAGTGACCGATGACCGACAAGCTTCTCTTCGATCAGCGTGACCATGTCGTCACCTTGACGTTCAACATGCCGGACACGCGCAACGCGCTGACCGACCGCGACCTGTGCGAGGCCATCGTCGATGCGATGCACCGCATCAATGCCGATCAGTCGGTGCGCTGCGCTATCGTCACCGGCGCAGGCAAGGCGTTCTCTTCGGGCGGCAACCTCAAGCATATGCAGGACAAGGTGTCGATCTTTGGCGGCGATGCCATCGCGGCCAAGGATGGGTATCGCACTGGGATCCAGCGCGTCGCCAAGGCGATGTGGGAATGCGAGGTGCCCCTGATCGCCGCAGTCAACGGCCCGGCCTATGGTGCGGGATGCGACACGACCTGCCTGTGCGACATCCGCATCGCCTCGACGAATGCCACATTCGCCGAGAATTTTGTGCGCGTGGGCCTGATTTCCGGGGACGGCGGCGCATGGCTTCTGCCACGGCAGATCGGGCTCAGCCGCGCGGCCGAGATGACCTTCACCGCCGAGCCTATCGACGCCGCGACCGCCCTCGACTGGGGGCTCGTGTCTCAGGTGGTCGCGCCTGAACAGCTGATGGAAGAGGCTCAGGCCCTTGCGGCCCGGATCGCCAAGAACCCGCCGCGCCAGCTGCGCATGGCCAAGCGGCTCTTGCGCGAGGGGCTGAACACGCGCCTCGATACCGTTCTGGAACTGGCCGCCGCCTATCAGGGCGCGTGCCACCAGACCGAGGACCACATGGAGGCCGTCGCTTCGCTTTTGGAAAAGCGCGACGCTGAGTTCACGGGACGATGATCGCGCCATTCCCCATGGGGCCCCTTTGGCGTGATGCCGGAAAGTGGCGCAGATGACAGCCATCGTCGACTTCCTGCATGAAACCCGGCATGCCGATCTACCCGAGAACGTGCGCCGCGCAGCGCGCCGGTGGCTCCTCGACCTGATCGGCGTGGCTGCGGGGGGCACCTGCACGGAGCTGTCGCGCATCATCCGCGACCATGCGGGCGCCCACTTCGGTGCCGGAACGAGGCAGGCGCGCATCCTCTTCGACGGCCGCGTCGCAAGCCCCGCAGGTGCCGCCCTTGCTGGCGCGATGAGCATCGACGCGCTTGACGGGCATGATGGGCACAAGCTGACGAAGGGGCATGTGGGATGCGGTGTCCTGCCTGCCCTTCTGGCGATATCCGAGGCAGAGAGTCAGACGCGGGGGGACGCGTTTCTTGCCTCGCTTGTGATCGGCTATGAGATTGGCACGCGGGCCGGGATCGCGCTGCACCGCACCGCCGCCGACTACCACACCTCCGGCGCCTGGATCGCGCTTGCCTGTGCGGCGCTTGGCGCGCGCGAGTTGAAACTGGGCGCGGACAGGACGCGGCATGCTATCGGTATTGCCGAATATCACGGCCCACGCAGCCAGATGATGCGCTGCATCGACCATCCGACCATGCTCAAGGACGGGTCGGGCTGGGGGGCGATGGCCGGGGTGTCAGCGGCCTATCTCGCGGCAGACGGTTTTACCGGCGCGCCCGCAATTACCGTCGAAAGTGACGACGTGGCCGACCTATGGGACGACCTTGGCACGAACTGGCGGATCTGCGAGCAGTATTTCAAGCCGTGGCCCATCTGCCGCTGGGCGCAGCCCGCCGTCCGGGCGATACTCGACCTGCGCCGCGCGCATGGGCTGATCTCGCAGGACGTGGAGCGGATCGAGATCACGACATTCCATGAATCGCGCCGCCTTGCCGTGCGGCGCCCCCAGACCACCGAGGAGGCGCAATACTCGACATCCTTCCCTGCGGCCGTCGCCATGGTGCGCGGCGCGATCGGCCCCCAAGAGGTGTCGGCTGAGGTTTTCGCCGATGCCGAGGTTCTGCGCCTTTCAACCGGGATGCACGTTACCGAGGCGCCAGAATACAACGCAGCATTTCCGGCCCGCCGCATCGCCCATGTGGCGCTCGTGTTAGGCGACGGCCGCAGGCTTGTCTCGCCGCCCACCGAGGCCACGGGCGATCCTGAATCGCCCGTCTCTGACCAGGACCTCGCCGCCAAGTTTCATGCCTGGTCCGCCCCCATTCTGGGCGGTGCCCGCGCCCTGGCGATAGAACGCGCGGTTGCCGCAATCGAAGAAACACCGATGACGCAGCTTTGCGACCTTGTCCTTGCACCGCTCGGCACCGCTGCCGCATTGGCAGATGCCTTGCCGCGCGGCACCAGCCCTGAAAGAGAGCCCGAATATGATCGCTAGAAAACGCCGACGGTCCGGCGCATCGCCGCGTGACCGCGAGGCCAGCGCAGGCCGCATTCCCCAGCTTTCTTGGCAGCAGCCCCGCAATCCCTATCCGGCGATGAAGATCCTGTCCGACGACCACGTCGAGGCAATCCATGACGCCTCCATGCGCGTGCTGGAGGAGTTGGGGATCGAGCTGATGAGTGCCGAGGCGCGGCAACTGTTCCGCGCGGCGGGGGCCGATGTCGACGAGGCGACCGGCGTCGTGCGTATCGACAGGAACTTGCTCGAGGCTTTGATCTCGACCGCGCCGTCCGAGTTTACCCTCACCTCCCGCAACGCGGCAAAGCGCCTGAGGTTCGGCGGCGATCACATGGCATTCGGCCTCGTCGCCGGGCCGCCGTCGGTGCATGATCGCATCAATGGGCGGCGCTCGGGCAATCTGGCCGATTTCCAGAATTTCACCCGGCTGGCGCATCATTTCAATGCGATCCACATCATCGGCAATCAGGTGTGTGCGCCGATGGAGCTGTCCGCGAACAGCCGTCACCTCGACACCTACAACGCCAACCTTACGCTGTCAGACCTTTGTTTTCATACCACTTCGATCGGCAAGGGCCGCGCGCTGGACGGCATCCGCATGATGGCGATCTCGCGGGGGATGACGCTGGAGCAGATGGCAGATGATCCGGGCGTGACAACCATCATCTCGGTCAACTCGCCCCGCCGGTTCGACGGCGAAATGGCCGAGGGCCTGATCGCCATGTCGCAACACGGGCAGGCGGTCGCGGTGACGCCCTTCACGCTGATGGGCGCGATGACGCCGGTGACACTGGCGGCGGGCCTGACCCAGCAGAACGCCGAGGCGCTTTTTGGGATCGCGATGACGCAGCTCGCGCGAAAGGGCGCACCGGTCTTCTACGGTTCCTACACGTCCAATGTCGACATGCGCTCGGGCGCGCCGGCCTTTGGCACTCCCGAAAACGCCAAGGCCAACATCGCCAGCGGCCAACTGGCGCGGCGCTATGGCATCCCCTACCGCGCATCGCCGACAAACGCGTCGAATGTGGCCGATGCGCAGGCCGCCTACGAGACCGAGATGGCCCTTTGGGCCTGCATGCTGGGTCATGCAAATCTGCATTACCACGCCGCTGGCTGGCTGGAAGGCGGGCTTTGCGCCTCCTTCGAGAAGCTGGTTCTGGATGTCGAGATGCTTCAGCACATGATCGCCTTTCTCGAACCGATCAAGGTCGATCCCGCCGAGCTGGCCTTCGAGGCCATGAGGGATGTGCCGACCGGCGGGCACTTTTTTGGCTCGCCGCACACGATGGCACGCTACGAGACGGCATTCTACCAGCCGATGGTGTCGAACTGGAGCAATCACGAGAATTGGGAAATCGCCGGGAGCAAGGATGCAACCGCTCGCGCAACCGAGATCTGGCAACGCGCGCTGGACGAGTACGAACAGCCGCCCATGGACCCCGCCATCCGGGAGGAGCTGGACGCCTATATTGCCCAGCGCAAGGAAGAGATCGGAACGGGTGAGCCGTGACCCGCCATCAATCGCTCTTCAGTTGCTCCACGATGCTCTTCGCCGTGACGGTCCCGATGGTCCGGCCGTCCTGTGTGATCGGAATGGCCTGATCGTGTTCACCTAGCCGCTGGATCAACTCGTTGACCGGCGTTTCGGCATCCGCTGCGGTGGCGCTGCTGTCGGTCACGGGCCCCATGACATCGCGTGCGGTCAGAACACCGAGCGGGTTCATATTGGCCACGAAGTCTGCCACGTAATCCGACGCGGGGTTCGAGAAGATCTCGCGCGGGGTTCCGCATTGGACGATGCGGCCCCCGTCCATGATCGCGATCCGTCCACCCAGCTTGAACGCTTCGTCGAGGTCATGGCTGACAAAGACGATCGTGCGTTTCAGCTCGCGTTGCAGATCCAGAAGCTCATCCTGAAGGCGCGTCCGGATCAAGGGGTCAAGCGCGGAGAACGGCTCGTCCATCAGCAGTATCGGCGCGTTGGTCGCAAAGGCGCGGGCAAGGCCCACACGTTGCTGCATGCCGCCCGACAATTCGCCCACCTTGCGGTCTGCCCAATCCGATAGCCCCACAAGGGCAAGCTGTCTGTCCGCCCGTTCCAGCCGTTCGCGTTTGGGCACATCGGCCAGTTCCAGCCCAAGGGCCACGTTGTCGCGCACCGTGCGCCACGGCAACAGCCCGAACTGCTGAAACACCATCGACACACATTCGCGCCGCACCCGGCGCAGCTCCGCCGCAGAGCTGGTGGCAATGTCGCAGGTCCAGTTGCCATCGTTGACGCGCACCGTGCCCCGCGCCATCGGGTTGAGGCCGTTCACGGCCCGCAGGAGGGTGGATTTGCCAGAGCCCGACAGCCCCATCAGCACGAGGATTTCACCCGACATGACATTGAGCGAACAGTCATGCACCCCAAGCACCTGCCCCGTCGCGGCCTCGATCTCGGACCGATCCTGCCCCGCATCCATGAGCGGCAGGGCCTGCTCCGGCCTTTCGCCGAAAACAATCGAGACATTGTCGAATTCGACGGCGTTTTTCATCTCGGCGCTCACTTGCGGACCACCCGCAGCATGCGGTCCAGCATGATGGCAACCACCACGATCACCAAGCCGGATTCAAAGCCAAGCCCGGTGTTCACCTGATTCAGCGCGCGCACGACCGGCACCCCCAGCCCGTCTGCCCCGACCAGCGCGGCGATCACCACCATGGACAGTGACAGCATGATCGTCTGGTTCAATCCGGTCATGATCTGCGGCAACGCATAGGGCAGCTCGATCTTCCACAGGGTCTGACTGGGTTTCGCGCCAAAGGCCTGCGCCGCCTCGAGCAGCGCCTTGGGGGTGGACGCGATGCCAAGCTGGGTCAACCGAATGGGCGCAGGCAGCACGAAAATCACCGTCGCGATCAGGCCCGGCACCATCCCGATGCCGAAAAAGACGATCGCCGGAATGAGATAAACGAACGTAGGCAGCGTCTGCATCAGATCCAGAACCGGAGCCACAAAGCTGTAGAGCTTGGGCCGGTGCGCCATCGCGATGCCGATGGGAACGCCGACGCCCATGCAAACCACGCAGGCCGACAGGACAAGCGTGAGGCTTTCCGTGGTTTCCTCCCAATAGTCCTGATTGAGGATGAACAAGAAGCCTACCGCGATCAGCGCGGCCGTTTTCCAGTTGCGCTGGATCAGCCATGTGACGGCTGCAAAGGCGGCGATGATGAAGAGCGGATGCGGCGTTTGCATCACCCACAGGATCACCTCGATCAACCACTCCATCGCGATGGACAGCCCGTCGAACACCCATCCCGCATTGATCAGCAGCCAATCGAACAACGCCTCCGCGGCATCGTCTATCGGGATCTTGTTGTCGGTGAGCCAGTTCATGCGAACCTCCGCGACGGAATGGGGGAAGTAAGATAGCAAAAAAGGGCCTGCACGGACGGCAGGCCCTTTTATCAGGTTTTCGGCATCATTCGAGGATGGTCTGCGCTGCGCTCATTGCGTCACCACCGTCCTTTGTGGTGACCCCTTCCAGCCACGTCTCAAGCGCGTCCGGGTTCGCCTTGATCCAGTTCGTTGCCGCCTCGGCAGGGTCTTCGCCATCATCGAGGATCGCGCCCATGATCTCGTTTTCCATGGCCAGCGTGAACTCAAGGTTGTTCAGCAGCGCGCCGACGTTGGGGCACTCTTCGACAAAGCCGGCCCGCGTGTTGGTGTAGACCGTGGCACCGCCAAGGTCAGGACCAAAGTAATCGTCACCGCCCTCAAGGTAGGTCAGATCGAAGTTCGCGTTCATCGGGTGCGGCTCCCAACCCAGAAACACGATCGGTTCGTCCCGGTTTGTCGCGCGGCTGACCTGCGCAAGCATCCCCTGCTCGGAGGATTCCTTGACGTCGAAATTTTCCAACTCGAACGCGTTTTCTTCGATCATCGACTGGATAAGGCGATTGCCATCATTGCCCGGCTCGATGCCATAGATCGTCTGATCCAATGCATCGGCGTTGGCTGCGATATCGGCAAATGTCGTGATCCCAAGATCGGCGGCCGGTTTGTTCACGGCCAGCGTGTATTTCGCGCCCGTCAGGTTGGCGCGCACGGTGTCGACGGTGCCGTCCTCGCGGTAGGGGGCGATGTCGGCCTCCATCGTGGGCATCCAGTTGCCCAGAAACACGTCGATATCACCGGCGGCCATCGACGTATAGGTGACGGGCACCGACAGGATCTTGATGTCGGTCTCGTATCCCAGCGCCTCCAGCACGACTGTCGTGGCAGCCGTGGTCGCGGTGATGTCTGTCCAGCCGACATCGGAGAATGTGATTTCTTCGCAGTCTGCAGCGGACACGCCTGAGGCAAGGCTCAGCGATAGGGCAGTCGTGGCGGCAAGAAATTTCATGGCAGGTTAGCTCCCGTTGTCGTTAAAATTGCTCACGCAATTGAGCGTGAAAAAGCATCTAGATGCAAGTGATAGCCTATTTGTTCGCAAATATAGACGGCTAGCGCTCATCATCCCGTTTCGACGCGCGCGCCATGCATGGCCGAGTCGCACGTAGCGGTGCGCGCGCGCTTGGCCTTTAGGAGACCAAGAAAGGTTTCAAGTTTTTCAATGTTTTGCGGCAGCTCCCTGACGTGCAGGCGTCTGGCGTCGGGAACGAGGGGCGGCCATGCACCCAGCGTCCCGTTTTCTGCGTTGGTCACGAGCCATTCGGCGCCGGGCAGGCAATCATCGACCAGATAATCCGCGCCGCTGATCCGCGCTTTGAGGGCGTCCGACATGCCGCCCAGCGCCCGCCCGGTCAGGCGGCAGGATGCACGCACCACAACATCGTCGACGTGGCGCACCCGGTAGCCGGCCAATCGCATGGCGCGCACGATCTGGCGATCTTCGCCGCATGTAATCTGCGCAAATCCGCCAACGGCAAGATAAGCCGTCTTGCGAAATGCCAGGCTGGCGCCAGCAGCTTCACCATGGGTTCTGTCAAGGCCGCGGGCGCTGGCGACGTGGCGAGCGTAAACACTTTGAACCAGCGTTCTGTAGTGGCCCTCTGTGGCGGCGAGCGCTTGGTCCATCCCGTCCAGAATGCCTCTTTCCGCTTCGAGCAGGTCGATCTTGCCGCAGACGGCATCTGCAGATTGCAGATGGCCTACGTTGCGTGCGACCCAGTTCGGGGCAACGATGCAATCTGCATCCGTCGTTAGGATATCGCGCAGATGCGGCATCCGGCCAATCGCGTGATCGCAGCCCATGCGGCGCGCTGTGCCTACACCTTCGTCTTGCGTCAGAACGCACTCCAGAATTTCAACGTCCAGACCACATCGGGACGCCACGTCAGCGGCAATACTGCCGGTCGCGTCGCTTGTGTTGTTGATGACCAGAATGATCGTGGTGCGCGGGCAGAGCTGTCCTTTGAACGCCGTCAGACAGGCACCAATCCGCTCCACCTCGTTGCGGGCGGGGATCACCATGGCAATGTCCTTTGGCGCATCACGCGTCATGTCGCGCCCCTCCGCAGGCCGCGGTCGATACGATAATCCCGGGCCTGTTTGCCACGTTCAAACTCATGCGTCTCTGACATCGCGGCCATGAATGTCGAAACAGCGTCATGGCCTTGCAGATCATTTCCAGTCTCACCAAGGTAAGACACGCAGATGATTTCGGCACGCGGCCATCTGTCAGTTATGTCCTGCGCAAGCCGTTCAATGCTGCATTGGTCCAGAAAATACAGAATTTCCGAAAGAATTAGCAGATCATAGTCGTCTTGCGGCAAGGCACATGGGTAGAATCCCGTGAAAAAGCTGGCCGAAGGCACCGCCTCTCGGGCTGCATCCACGGCCCTATTGACCGCATCCATACCGGTGTATCGCACGCACAGATCCACAAGCTGCCTTGCCAGTTGTCCATTGCCGCACCCCAGTTCAAAAGCCGAGCGATACCGTCCACGCGAAAGCGCCCTGCGCGTTGCCGCGAATTTCGCTCGCTCGTAGGCGCTGGTCCTGAAATTCCACGGATCGTCACTGTCCGAGTATAGGCCATGAAGGTGTTCGGAGCTGACCCCCATCATGGCATCCTCCAGAAAATTTCGTCGGCGTTGACGAACTTTTCGATCATTTCGGTTGGCAATACGAAACCATCAGGATCATCAAGGACCACCTTGCCAAGTTGGCTGAGGTGCGATCCGATTGCGGCGCGCTTCTGCACGCGCCACTGGTCGGTGTTCAAGTGAATTGGATTCCGCCCCAGCACGGCACGATCAAACTCGGGGTCGTCCCAGCGACACCAGACCGGATAGCTGTAGAATGTCCAGTCCGGGCGCAGGCGTCGCATGACCTTGGCCACTTCAGCGACGACCTTGTGATCTTCGTGGTGATCTTCGGCGGCGGGCGCCAGAATATGCCGCGCCCCGCATGCATCGACGATGGGCAGAAGATCAGCCGCCATGCGCGCAGGGTCGAGCCGGTAGAGTTCGGCATCCCGCAGCCCCATCCACGTCAAATCGGACGCGGTCCCGCCCAGGCACATGATGGCCGCCTCCAACTCGGCCCGGCGGCGCGCCGCCAGTCTTGCGGGTGGCCACTGTGCCGAATTCGGATGCGAGGCACTCCCATCGGTCAGGCAGATCACATGCGCCCCCGCGCCGGCAAAGACACGGGCCAGCAGCGCCCCGCAGCCCAAGGATTCGTCGTCTGGATGCGGCGCCAGCACGACCAGCCTCTCCCGGCCGATTTCGCCCTCGGCCTGAAGGGAGCGACACTCACGGTTCATTGGAATATCCCCCAGATACCACCATCGTGTCCAAGCGCCTCTTCGGCCGCCCGCAAAAGGAACGCATCGCGCGCTGCCTGGCGAAGGTAGACGGCGAGATCACGGGCCATCCGCCCGGTTTGCGCGCCCGCATCGAAGTGCTGAATGCCCAGGCTCTGCTCAACCGCCCGGATCGCGTCCAATGCAATCTCTTCGGTCACGAGGCGGGCCGAGATGGAGGCGCTGACGATCTCTTCTGCCCGCAGGTCCGGATTTACCGTAGCGGCGGCTGCACGCTCGACCAGCGATATGCCGGCCCATGCGCGCATCAAGACTGTCATCAAGCGCGTCTGCTGCGGCTGCGCCTGCATACGTCCCATGCTCCGCAGTTGTGCCGCGGCTACGTCCAACAGGCCCACCGCGGCGCCCACCTGCAAAGCTGCGATCCGCCAGACGCCCCCGACGAAATGAGGCTCTTTCAGATACTCGCCCGGCTTCCCGATCCAGTCCACGGCGCTCTCGGGGAGGTCGGTGAAATCGAATGTGCCGGATGTGGTCGCCTTCATCCCCTGCATGTTCCAGGTGCCGGTGTCAGCGCGCGCCATGTTCGACACGTCGATCAGCGCCAGTCGGACATCCGGCCCCGAGTCCACGGTGACGATGGCATGGGACACCGTACCCAGCCCCGACGCAAACCTCTTGCCCCCGGACAGGCAGCCGCGCAGAGGATCCCAAGTCACGGGCGCGTCGCCGTCTGCCCCCCAAACCCCGAGGAAGGCGCCTCTTCCTATCAGGTCATCCGCCCTCGCCCGTTGGCCCGGCCCGGCGTAGAGCGCAATCAATGCGAGGGCGTTCACATGGCCTTCCCATAGCCGCCCAACACTCAGGTTGGCAGCGCCAACCTTCATCAGGGACCTTGCCGTGCGTTCGGGCCGTCCCATGCCATCGTCGGTCAAGGCGCCCGCCGATCTCAGCAAATCCGTGGACCGAGCAATCGGGCGCGTGCCCGCCTCCTCGGCTGCCGCTGAGGCTGACAACTCGGCCAGCAGTGCCGGCGCCAGGTGGCCGTCTTGGGCCGGCGCACATGCCTTCGCGTCTGGTGTGTTCAACGACAATGCCATCTATCCCACCTGCGCCGCCTGCTGAGCAGGATTATTCGACCTGCTGCAGTTGGCGCTTCCCAAGACAAGATCCGTCCAGGCCCTGGCGATGGCTGTCATCCGAAAGGCGGGGTTTGCCGCTATCACAGGATACCGTGACTGCCATTCTGCAAGCCGTTCTACGATGGCCGAGGTGTCGTGCCCGTCGACCATCTGCTCTGCGCTGCTGAGTATCTCCTCGTTTGCGCCCAGACCCCGACTGACCAAGGCGGGGGTGCCTACAGCATTGGCCTCTGCCAGAACCAGACCGAATGTCTCGGCAAAAGTCGTTTGCGGATAGAAGAGACAGAGCGCGCGCCGCATCTGCGAGATAAGCGCCGCATGCGACAGCGACCCAAGGAAGGTCACCCCGTCTGGCACGGTGCCCACATCGCATTTCAAGTATCCGGGGTCCGCGACGGCCAGCGTAAGCTCCGGCAGGATTCGGCGTGCTGCCACGAATTGTTGGAAAACTTCGGCAAGCCCCTTGTGGGGGGAACTCGCAAAAAGCAGCATGTTGAGATCACGCGGGCATTCCTGACGCTGCAAATCATCAGCGATCGGATTGTAGATCAAGGTGATCGACGGACAGTCGGGCGCGCCGATGAAATCGGCCACGGCTCTGGCATGGGTTTGCGAAACGCAGATGACGGTGACATTCGCCGCTTTCAGGGCCGCGCCCATCTTGCGATTGTGCCGTCCGGGATAGACGTGCAGCCAGAGGAAAATAGGCGTATCCGGGTTCAGCTTGCGCAGCTTGAGGGCCACCTTCCATTGGTTGATAACGACGATCCCCCCCACATCGAGGGGCGCGAATGCCTCTTGCAGGGGTCGCAACTGCCCGGCGCCGGACCGCCGGCTTTCCGTTCTGCCATTTTGATAGACCGCGACATCAATGCTGTGCCGCAGCGCCGCTCCGATGCGCAAAACAGTGGCTTCAGTTCCGCCCAAGCCTCCTGTCTCCATATCTGAGGGATCATACCCTCCGGCGCAGCACGGATCGACGATTGCCAGCGCAGGAAGGCTTTGAAGTGATTGCATCTGCATCATTGTGCCGCCACCCCAGCCATCGAAGCCATCGCAAGGCCGTCCTTCAGCCGTGCGAGGGTCCGAGATGTCATCGGAATATCGCGTTTTCCCAAGAGGTGTGGATTGCTGACAAAAGAGACATCCAGCGCAGGGATATCGATCGGAACAGGCGCAACCCGCCCGGTTCTGCGCCATTCTGCCACCTTGTCCCAAACCATCCGGCGATCCGCCTTGCGCGTCGCGCTGTCGTAATCGGACGCTCTGGATTGCGTCAGGCTGTCGGAGGTTTCTATCTTGGTCAGCAGCAACTCGGGGATGATCCACACGATCTCGCCGTTCAGGATCAATCTATTCCGAAACTCCCGGTCTTCCTCGATGCAGTTTTCAAATCCGCCAAGCCGCCTGAAAACATCGGTGCGAAACAGCCCGGAGTTGATATGGGTCCACTCACCGGGCACTTGCGTGCCAATCTGAAGGTTTGGAAAGACGTCGTCGAATAGTGAAACATCCCGGCGGATTTCAACACGCCTTCCATCGGGAAGGATCAGTTCGTGATGCGTCAGCGCCGCGCCCACCTCTAGCGCCTGCCCCGATGCCTTGCCACAAAGCGCCCAGTTAAGACACTCATCGGCAGTGATTTTTTGCGTTGTGAGCACCCGCACCTGATGCAGAACCTTGTCGCGATGCGGCAAATCGTCGGAATCGTGAAATGTCACGGCGTCGCCGCCCGTCAGAAGAAGACCGGCGTTCTTTGCATGCGCCGCACCCAGATTGTTGGCGAGCCGGATGTAATTGAACTGCGGGTTGGAAAAGAACCGGCGCAAGGCGCCAAGCGTTTCGTCAGTGCTGGCATCATCCATGACGGTCACCCGACAATTCCACCACGATTGATCAAGCGCGGCCTGGATGGCTTTGACGACCTGATGCGCCCGGTTGTAGGTCGGCAGAACAATATCGACCAAGGGGGCGAGCGGATCGGCACTCATGCTGCGGCCTCCATGTGATCCGGCATTATGGCGGCGCGGTAGGACCGCAGGCTAATATCCGTCAGGATCGCGGCGGGCAGTGGCAGCATCAACGCCAGCAATGCAGCGATGATCACCGGGTCCGTCTGCTGCGCACCGATCAGAGCAAGGAAAGAGACGGCAAAGAGGACCATATGACCAAAGGGCACGCGCCCTCCGATGACACCCCTGCAGGCCCGCGAAAGATTGGCACCGGATTTATCCGTGACGACAAATTGCAGGTCTTTGCCAAGCAGCGCGTCAAACGTTGCCTTGGCGGCCCGCGGCGCAAGGGCAAGGCGGCATGCCACAGCATCAAACGTCATTTTGAGGCCGCGCGCCTCTCGGAGCCCTCGGCCCGTGACCCGCAGCGTTATATCAAGAAGGCTCAGAACAATTGACGCCGCCGCAAGGCCGGCCAATGTGGGCGCCTCTTGTTGCACCAGCAAAGCCGGCAGCAAAAGCAACGCCGGCAACAGGGCAAGGTTGAACCAGGCTGTCAGTTGGGAAATCACGACAAACCGCTTGTGCAGGTTCAATGACCCTGTGCGCCCGAAAATGATGGGCAGATGGCGAAGAAGCGTTTGCAGATTTCCGCTGCACCAGCGGTATCGTTGCTTTTCCAGATCGCCCAGTGAGAACGGCAAAAGCCCCTGCCCGACGATCTGGTTGATAAAGCGCCCACTATATCCCGCATTGCACAGCCGGACCCCGAGTTCGGCATCTTCCGTGGTTGTCACGCCGGACCATCCCCCAGCCGCCTGGAGCGCCTCGCGTGAAATGACGCAGAGCGTCCCGGTCAACAACACGGCTTCGGCCTCGTCTGCGACCATGGCGTTTGATCGGAAATATTCTTCTAGTTCGGCGTCCACACCGGCCGCCGTCTGATTGGTACCCTGATACGATTGGGGAAACTGAACATAATCCGCGCCAGTTCGCGCCAGGGCAGAGGCCGCAATGGCCAGAAAATCGGCATGCACGACGTAATCGGCATCCACCGTGACAACATGGCTGGCGTCGATGCGCGTATCCTTCAATGCAATGTTCAATGCACCCGCCTTCGCGCCCTCGACACCGAGTTGGTGGATGAAGGTCAGCCGATTGGAGTGTTGCTGGCAAAACATTTCGACCGGACGCCAAAGGTCTTCATCACGCGTGTTGTTGTCCATTACGATGACTTCGAAACCATCCGCCGGCCAATTCTGGTTCAGCAATGCCCGCAAAGTGCGTATCACCATGGCAGGTGGTTCGGAGTGGGTCGCGACATGCACCGAAAACACCGGCGCGCGAAACGTGTCATGCGCGCGTATGACCGGCTTTGGCCAAAGCGCCAGCACAGGGCGAAGGGCCATCAGCACTACTTGAAGAGCGATGATGATACTGCACGCGACAACGCCGACGGCAGGAACCCAGATACATAAGGTCAGCAGCCCAACAGCAGCGAGCAATTTTAGTCTCATGGTCTATCCCCAAGGTGTCTCGCAGCGCTTAGCTCTGACACAGTCCAGTTCAGCAAACAGCCAACCCGGCCACCGCGCTCGTTAACGCCGCACAAACGGTCTTGGTTCAGCGGTAACAGTTTGCACTTGTCATCATTGGTCCCTTACATCGGTCTGTTGACGTCCCCGTTTCAATTACGCGCTCATGCAAAGCCGATGAGGCTCAGCACAAACAGGACGATCACAATCGCGCCGACGATGTAGACGATCTGGCTCATGGGTAGTCCTTTCTAATGGTCACGCCCTGCGCCTTGCCATGCTGTCAGCATGGTCCGGGATTCCAGCGCAGTGGCCGATGCGCCAAGCCCGCAAGGTGCGGCGAATATTGTATCCGAATGGGCAGCCAGGGCTTTCTTGCGCAGAAATGCCTCAGGGAGGAAGGGTAGCCCCCGTTCGCACCGAGCGCCGTCCCGGCTGCCCGGTCTCTAAAGTGTACTCGGTACGTCTGGCTGAACACAAAGCAACGCTATGTCTTAACGCAGCGGGCACATAGGGACGGAATCTACTCACTGCGCGGGTCTCTGCGCAGGCAGAGGCATGGTCGGCGTCCACTGGCGCCAATCAGACGGTCACCTCGGCAAAACGTCCAAATCGAGATTTCGGGGCTTGCAAGCGATCAATGAACATCCATATACCATCCATACAGATGGAGAATTGGCATGAGCAACGTCAGGCAGCTTCGCGACAAGACCCCGGATAGTGAAAAAATCACGATTAATCTCGGCTACGTCGATCTGGGGCGTATCGACCTGCTGGTGCAGGAAGGCTTCTATTCGAACCGCAGCGATTTCATTCGCACCGCAATTCGCAATCACCTCGGCGGCCATGCTGACGTCGTCACCAAATCGGTTGAGCGGCACACGATGGAACTGGGTCTGCGCGACTACACACGGGCCGATCTGGAAGCCCTGCGCGACGCCGGCGAAGTGCTGCACGTCAAGGTCGTGGGTCTGGCCCGGATCGACCCGGATGTGACATCAGAACTGGCGCTGCAAACTATTGGCTCGATCACCGTTCTGGGCGCCTTGCAGGCCCCCCCGGAGATCAAGAAGGCCCTTGCCGATCGAATTCTGTGACCCAACCCAACCCCAATACAGGATATCTGACATGTTTGAATTCAACGCTGGCGCATCTCGCCCGGTGAAAGATGCCGCACGCGACAAACGGATTGCCGACGCACAGGATCTGGTGCAGCGGACACTTTCCCAGCACGGCCTTGCGCCCCCTGCCATGGACGGGCTTATGCCCTCTGGCGGCCTGCCCCATCAGCATGGCCCTGATGGACTGATGGGCATGCTGAACATGGCACAAGCCTTTGGGGGGCAGAGCCCGCACGCGGCAAAGCCGCAGAGCGTCGTCACGCCCGAGGGCGCACAATTTCTCTCGGCCACGCATCAGGGCAAGAACGGCAGCCGTGCCTATCGCACCTACGTGCCTGCCTCGACAGACGCGGGGGTCAAGGGGATCGTGATGATGCTGCATGGTTGCACGCAAAACCCCGAGGATTTCGCCATCGGCACCGGTATGAACGCCCTCGCCGACCGCGACGGCTTCGTCGTGATCTATCCTGAGCAGTCACGCGGCGCGAATGCGCAAACCTGCTGGAACTGGTTCAGTCCGGGCGACCAGCGGCGCGATCGTGGAGAGCCGGATATTCTGGCCGGTATCGCCCGCAAGACGATGTCCGAGCATGATGTTCCCCAGAGCCGCACTTTCGTCGCCGGACTGTCCGCGGGCGCGGCCATGGCCGTCATCTTAGGGCAGACCCACCCGGACGTCTTTGCCGCTGTCGGGGCGCATTCCGGTCTGCCCTATGGGGCAGCGAAGGATGTGGCATCCGCCTTTGCCGCGATGGCAGGCCAGGGACAGGGCCGGCACACCAATGACAAGTCCGAAGACACTCGCACCATCGCCTTTCATGGAAGCGCGGACAGCACGGTTCACCCCGCCAACGGCGCGGCCATCATCCAGGACGCGGAACGCGCCGGGCCTTCCCAGACCCTCCAGACAACGCGCAATGGCAATGCGTCGGGCCGCGCCTACTCCGTGGCGCTCAGCATCGGGCAAGACGGACAGAGCCATTTGGAGCACTGGGTGATCGACGGCCTCGGCCACGCCTGGTCAGGCGGCCAATCTGGCGGCTCTTACACCGACCCAAAGGGCCCCGATGCCAGCGCGGAAATGATCCGGTTTTTCTTTAACTCCAAGGGGTGATGTTCCCGGGCCCGGTAGGCTTGCCTGCCGGGCAACAGACGCCAAGGTAACGACCGCACCACTCGATCTCCTCCCACAGCTCCGGCGCAACTTGGCAACAGGTAATGCCGCTCCTTGGGAGGCTGAGTTGCGCCCCACAGATCAAGTCTTGAAGTCCATCCGAACAGACCATTCTCACAGACGGAATTGTAACGGCGGGAGCGGTTGAGGCTCGCGCCAAGGCAGGCTTGCGGCTCAGCCTGCGGGCCAATCGGGCGACCAAGATCCATTCTTCTTCTGCACCAATACGCCCCTTGAATGGATGAATGCATCACCCACGCGCACTTGCCGTGGACGGCCCCAAGATTCCGTGCAGGCACTTTCAACCTTGGGGAACAAAATCCGGCAAGCTGAGTTGTCCCGTCATGTCACATCCATGTGAAATCACCGCTCGGGTGAAGCCGAGCATGAATGGAAATTTTCATCTCCTCGAATTGATTGTGGTGACCCTCGCCACCCTCAATCTGGCGATTTGAATTTACGGGAGATCACGATGACCAATCGAACCTCACATACCGCAGACGACGTAAAACAAAAGGCCAAGGACACGGCTGCCGATGTTGGCGACAGCGCCCGCGAAACCGCTCAGAATGCGGCTGGCACGGTGCGCGACGAGGCCGCGCGACATGCAGAGAGCGCCAAGGATGGCGTCGCGGACGAAGTCTCCGACGTCGCCTCGGCGCTGCGCAAGGCAGCTGATGACATGCGCAACGGCTCCCCGCAGGAGCGCACATTTGGCCAGATCGCCGGTGGCCTCGCCGATGTGTCGGAGTCCATCCGAGGCAAGGATCTGGGCGAAATGGCGAATGAACTGAGTGGCTTTGCCAAGCGTAATCCAATGCTGTTTCTCGGCGGTATGGCACTGGCTGGCTTCGCGGCAACGCGCTTTGCCACGGCCTCGGCCCGCCGGGACGAAGAAGGCACGGAGGAGCCCAGCCCGATCAGGACCGCATCGTCGGTCCATGCCGATCGCGCGGCGCGCACGCCTGCACCGGGCCACACGCCCGCCACGCCACCTGCCCCAGGAGGTACGTCATGACCGACCCGACCCAAAAATCGACGTCCGACATGCTCGGCGACGCCCTCAACCACGTCAGTTCGCTCGTGCGAAAGGAAGTGGATCTGGCGCGCGCGGAAGTTTCTGAGAATCTCAACCGCGCGGGCGTTGCGATTGGCCTGATCTTGGGCGGTGTGATCGTCGCGCTGACGGCTCTCAATGTTCTGTCAGGCGCCTTGGTCGCGGCCCTTACCGAGGCCGGGATGGACGCAGGCTGGAGCGCTCTGATCGTTGGCACGGTCTTTGCCGTCATCGCCTATGTCATGGCCAACAAGGGGATCAACGATCTGAAGCTCGCAAACCTCGTACCTTCGCGCACCTCGAAAAACGTCAAGGCTGACGCCAATGCAGTAAAGGAAGGCTATCATGACAAATAACTCGAAATCTCCCGAAGAAATCGAACGCGAAATCGAACGTGAGCGCGCAGGTTTGAAGGAGTCCATTCACGATTTGCAGGGCCGCTTCTCACTTGATGGCGCGTTCCAGCAACTGGGCGATCAATTCCGCGAACATGGCGGCGAATTTGGTCGTTCGGTCGCCAAATCGGCACGCGACAACCCTATGGCGCTGGCGCTGACGGGCGCGGGGCTGGCGTGGCTGATTTTCGGCAATAACCAGAAGTCAGACCGCCGCGATGACTATGGCCGCGACGATCGGTATCTGCCCCCGCGCCAGCAGGCTCGTCATCTGGATGGCGGCGAAGATGTTCCCGCCAACGCAGCGCGGCGCGGCGCAAGCTATTCCGGGCCGAAATCGGCAGCGCGGCGTCCGGCCGTGGCAGAGCCGTCATGGGCCCGCGACTGGGATCAGGAGGAGTATACCCGCACAGGCACCGCCGCGTCCGGGCATACTTCGGACAAGGGCGGATCAGACAAAGGCGGAATGGGTGCACGCCTTGGTGAAGCTGCCGGCGATGCGCGCCATAGCGTTGCATCCGGCGCCTCTAGTGCCGCACGCGGCGTCTCGGACACTGCGTCAAGCGCGGCACAAGGCGTTCGCGATAGCGCTGGCAACATTTGGAACAGCGCGTCCGAACATGCCGAGGCCGTGCAACGACGCCTCTACGAAAGCACCGAGCACTTGTCGCATGAGGCGCGCGAGCGCATTGCAGCGGCGCGTGCCCGAGCGATGGATGCACGCGATGAGGCCGCCGTGCGCCTGCGCAAAGGCGGCGATCAGGCGGCAGACTTCTATGGCCAGCACCCGCTGGTTGTCGGCGCGCTGACCTTTGCCGTTGGTGCGGCTGTCGCCGGGGCATTGCCGCGCACGCGCGCCGAGGACAAGTATGTCGGCAGCTACAGCGACGATCTCTATGACGAGGCTGAGCGTATCTATTCCGAAGAGGTCGAGAAGGCGCAAAAGGTCGTCAAGGCGGGTGTGGACGAGGCAAAAACAGTTGCATCGGACATGCAGTCAGACGCCGAGGCAGCTGCGGACAAGGCCACGGAGAAGGCAAAATCCGCTGCCGATCAGGTGGCCACTGCGGCCAAGAAGAAGGCAGAGGACGAGCACTTGGGCGACGTCAAGCGAGACGTCAAGAACAAGAGCTGATCTGTTGGGGCGGTCCGATGACGGACCGCCCTGCCCTTCCGACCTTCACAAGCATAAACCTTGGCGCGCAACCTCGTCCAAATCTCACGGACGGTTTGCGGTCAGCACGGCGTTGCCTTCTGGCCCACCCATCAGCCGCAGCGTGCCGGTGTCATCGACATCAAACCGCTGAACCTCGCCCAGCGCGTCCAGCACCCGGCGTTCTTGCGTCATCAGCGCTTCGGGGCACGCCATCATCGTCACGCCCATCTGCCCCAGTGTAAGACCCTCGCCCGTCAGGTCATATCCGCTCATGAACCGGTTGCAGCCTGTGCTGCCTGAAATGCGCCCGTTTTCATGGAATTGGATTGTTATGGTCGAGTCGTCGACCACCCCCAGACCTGCCACATCCTCAATCTGCCACGCGGCGCCGGTCAACAGACTGGCCGGGTCCCCACCGCAGCCACTAAAGCTGCGATCGTCAAGTTGAAGCGTTGCGCTGTGCGGGTGGGGCATTCCCGTGGCGTCATCCCGGCACATCTTTTCCTCAAGCGTCAGGCGGCTGTCGATCGCAGGCATGTCAAAGACATAGGCGCCGGCTGTGACCTGAACGTCGGGGCGCGGCGCCGTGCGGGTGACCGCGCCGTAATCCGCGACCACCTCCACCTGTGTCTCGGTAATGTTGACGTTCCAGCCCGGCTCGTTACCGCTGGCACGGTATGACGCGGCGGTATCGTCGATCTGCGTGCACTCGGGCAATTCTTCGCCCATGACCGTCACCATGGCCGAGTTTCCCTTGGACCAGAATTCGGTGCTGTCATCATCTTCATTGACATAGCGAGCGCCGGAGGCTGCGACGGCCTCGACCATCTTGTAATCCACGTCATGCACGCGCAGCACCGCGTCATCGTCGACGACGCCGAACTGAACTTCCGTGCCGCCGCAATCGAACCGGCTGGCAAACGCCAGAGCTGTATAGCTCTCGAATTGCAGATCCCCCAGATCGACAGGCTCGCCCCCGGCCTCGAACCCGATATCTCGCACAAGCCACATGGGCTCATCCGCAACGCGAATGAGGGCGCTTATCGTGCCAGAGAGATCCCTCGGCACGTCGAGAACGAAGGGCAGCGGCACCTGTTGGCCCTCAGTTTGGTAGCGAAGCTGGTCAAATTCTGCGTCAAACGCACCTTGCGCGACAATCGTCACCTCGGCATCTTCGGGCAATGCGATCCGTGGCAGGTAGATGAGGTGTCCCGAGACTTGCCGTGTATCCCCTTGCGCATATGCGGTGGCGGCGACACCAAGGGTGAGGGCGACGGAAAGCGAAAATGGCCGCATGAGAATTCTCCGGTGGCGGAAGTCCCGGATCATTCTTTTTCTATTTCAGGACATGTCAAGCGTTCTGGTCTGCTTGAAGTTGCGCGCCTGCGTCGATCCCGTCGCACCGAAAACAGCAGTCCGCGATCCTCATCGTCACCGGCGTGCAGATCGCCCTCGACATGGCGGTCGCGTTGGGAACATTTGTGTGCGGACGCGCGGCGTCAGGGGATCGCGGAAAGCGTCAGGAACGCGCCAAAGATCACCAAGTGAATACCGCCCTGCAACGATGTGGTCCGTCCCATTGCCAGCGTCAATGTCGCCATGAAGAGGCTGAGCAGCAATAGCACGATATGCTCGGCATCAAGCCCAAGGATCAGATCCTGGCCCATGAATAACGAAATTACGGCCACGGTCGGAATGGTCAGGCAAAGACTGGCCAGCGCCGAACCCAAGGCAAGGTTAATGCTGGTTTGCAGCCGGTTTTCCCGCGCTGCGCGAAGGGACGCGACACCTTCGGGCATAAGCACAACCATGGCGATGGCAACGCCGACCAACGCCTCGGGCAGCCCTGCATGGGTGATGCCGACCGCCACAGGGCCGGCAAGGGTCTCGGCCATCAAAACGACGGACACGAGGGCCAGCGGCAGCAGGCCAAGTGCCATGCGAAACGCGCGCCGGTCAATCGGCGCATGGGCGTGTTCCACGTCCCCGGGATCGGCAAAGTCGCCCTGATGCGTGACTGTCTGCGCGTAGAGAAAGAAGCCGTAGAGCGCCAGCGACACAACTGTGACGAAGACAAGCTGCATCGGTGCGTAAAGGGGGCCAGGGACAGCGAGCGTATAGTTCGGCAGCACAAGCGCGAGGATGGCGAGTGTGGCGAGAACCCCGAGCGCGCTTGTGGCGCTATGAGGTTGCAGGGTCTGGCGGTGATAGCGAATGCCCCCGATCAACAGGCAGACACCCAAAATACCATTCAGCACGATCATCAGGGCCGCAAAAACGGTGTCTCGCGCGACCGCACTTTCGCCCTCTGGCGCTGATAGCAGAAGTGACACGATCAGGGACACCTCGATCAACGTGACTGCAAGCGCCAGCAGAATGGAGCCGAAAGGCTGACCCAACCGGTGCGCGACCGTTTCGGCGTGATGAACCGCAGCGAACACCGCCACAAACAAAAGCGGCACTGCCAGCACCATCAGAAACGCCGGCGCCCCATCATGCCCAAGCACATGCAAGACGGCGACAAGCGCCAGCGCGCCCAAGGGGCCCATAACCGTCCAGATCGGAACTGCCACCTTCGGGGGCGTGACTTTATCGGTTGTCGAAGTCATTGGATGGGTTCCAGCCCTCAAAACTGCCAAGTTGCGCCAATGATCGGCCCGCTCATCGCACCGTCGAACACTGTGCCGCTGTCGGAATAATCAAGGTAAAGATGCCGCCATCCTGCGGACAGATACAGGTTTTCCGAGGCTTGGTAATTCGCGGTCACGGCGGCTTGCCATGTGAAATCCGATCCGACGCCAAAGCCGCCAACATCGAAATACCCCAAAAGCGACCAGCGATCAGACAGGTGCGCATTCGCGCGCAGCCCAAGTATCGGATCGACGAATTTTGACTCGGGCGCAATCCGCAATACCGGCGATGAGATTTTACCGTCAATGCGCCACGCCCGCAGACCGCCCAGAAGATCGACGGTCGCCCCCGTGCCAGCCTGAATTCGCCGGCCTGCAGCCAGCGTCAGCGACTGCATCGTTAGCTTGCCCGACGCCGGAATTCCCGGCGGCACGACGCCTGCGCGCGATGACGAAGTGTGGGTGAAATCCCCAAGCAGCACCAGATCACCCCGGCGCGCCAGCCCGGTGACGAAAAAGGCCGCATCCAGATCCTCGAGCACCTCGGACAGCGATTTGTCGAACGATAGGGTCGGCGCGCCGGTGAAGGGCTTGAAATCCCCCGTCACGCCGGCGCCCCAGCCATACAGCGTCACCTGACCGGACCAGTCCTGCGACTTGGCCGCGACCGGCATCAACGCCACCACGACGGTCATCGCAACCATGACGGCAATGGCGCGAATGCCGCCAAACACGGACCAGAGCATCAAAGCTGCTCCTTGAAAACGCGCCCGTCTTTCATGACAAGGCGCAGGTTGGTGTCGGGATCGGCAAGAAAATCGAGATCGGTTTCGGGGTCGCCATCCCAGACAAGGATATCGGCCAGCGCCCCTTCGGCGATAACGCCCAAGCGCCCCTGATACGGCGCGCGGGTGCCGGACATGGCCAGCAGCGCGCCCCCTGCCCCGGTGGCCATGCGCAGCGCCTCCAGCGGGGGCATGAAGCGGGTCAGCTTGGTCAGTTGTCGCCCTTGCGTCGCAGCCCCCGATGGGTTGAAGAGAACATCCGTCCCGAAGGCCATGTTGACCCCTTCGGCGCGGCCCTGCTCGAAGGCGCGGACGGTGCCGCTGGCGACCTGCTGCTGCTTGGCCTGGCTGCGCGGATCTGAATACTGGTTTGCGTCCTCGTCCGCGAGGAATGGCTGGATGCTCCACCAGACATCAGCCTCGGCCATCGCGCGAATGGTCGCCTCGTCCGCCAGCTGGCCGTGCTCGATCGACCGGACGCCAGCCTCGATGCAGCGCAGGATGCCCGTGGGCGTATAGACATGGGCGCAGACATAGGTGCCATAATCGGCCGCCGCCTGAACCGCCGCGCGCATCTCATCAAGCGTATATTGTGCCGTTTCCAGCGGATCGTAAGGCGAGGCAACGCCGCCGCCCGCCATGATCTTGATCTGGCTGGCGCCCTTCATCAACTGTTCGCGGGTGCGGCGCAAAACCTGATCGCGGCCATCGGCAATAGCGGCGACGCCCGCGCTTTCCGTATGGTCGGCTGGATCGCCGGGCATCCGTGGCAGCGTGTTCAGAAGGCGAAAATCCCCATGACCCGAGGTTTGCGACAACATCGCGCCCGAGGGAAAGATGCGCGGGCCGGTGACGGCGCCCTGATCAATCGCCATCTTCAAGCCAAAAACCGGCCCCCCGGTATCGCGCACCGTGGTAAAGCCGCGCATCAAGGTTGCTCCCGCCTCGCGCCCGGCCATTAGGTGAACCCAGCCGATATCCTGCGTCAGCGCGGCAAGCTGGCTGACGCCGACCAGCGTTGCGTGCCAATGATTGTCGATGAGGCCCGGTGTCACGGCCCGCCCGCCGCAATCGATCGCATCCGCCTCTGCCGGACCGCTGCCCTCCGCGGGCAGCGCAGCTATCCGGCCACCCTCGATCAGAATGTCGCGGCCCGTCTGCATGGCCAGCGTGTCACCGTCAAAGAAGCGCAAGTTGGTCAGCAAGGTCGGGCGGCCCGGCGTCTGCGCCTTCACTTCGCGTGGGGCAAGACCAAACCCCGCGAACATGCCGACAACCGCAGCACTGCCGCCCAGAAATTGACGGCGCGATATGTCGGCCTCAATCCGGCTCATCGCGGCTTGGGTTTCAGGCGCACCGCAAAGGCACGGATTGATGGTCGATGCGCCGCTTTCAACGCTTTCACAGCAGGTCAAACACATGCCAGTAAAACCCTTTTCAAAACTGATATTTCAAGTCGCAGCTCAAATATAATGAGTTAGGGATAGCGCGACGCTCATGATCGGCAAACAAAAAATAAAGAAAGGTCCAAGGCGCCTGTCTAATATCTGTCTGCTGTCGCATCGCGTGACGCCAGTTTCGTACCCCGTTTCAAGATGCGAGTTCGCCAATCCAGTTGATCCTGTGGCCGGCGATATCCTCGCTTGCTGAGGTGCAGTGCGACGCTGAAAAGGCAGAAGAACCGCAAGGCCAAGTCGCACGTCATCGCTGGCGCTCGTCTCGACGGTTCTGCTGGCAAGTGCAGAATAGCTGTCAGATCGGGTCATCGGAGACGAGGCGCATGCCCAGATGCGCAGGCGGCGTGCCGACGGCGCAGCCGCCGCGCGCGGGGTCCCGCACCAGATAGGACATCGCCGCGACGTGTTCCCCGCCGACGAAGAACGCGGGGCAGCGGGACGGGTCCAGCCCGTCGCTGGCACCTGCATAGCATTCCTGCGTCCATTCCCAGACACTGCCGTCCAGATCGGCGATGCCCTCGGGTGAGGTCGTGAAACTGCCTTGGGGTTTGAGCGTCCTTGGGGCAGCGCCCTCGGTCAGATAGGCCGAGGCCCATGTGAGTGACGGATCCTTGAAGATAGGATCGGGCTCCTCCGGCAGGACCGACGCGGCCATGACATGCCATTCCCCGGCTGTCGGCAGGCGAAACTCATGCCGTGCGGCGTCATTGATCCAGGCGATATATTCCTGCACGTCGATATAGCTCAGGCCGGTCGCGGGCGTCGTTGCGGGGTCCTGATCGGCGCGCGCGCGAACGCTCAGCGCACAGGCATCCTGAGCGACGCATCGCGCCCATTCGGTGATCGTGACCTCATGACGCTGCACGTAGAGCGCGCGACCGTCGGGGAAGAGGACCGGTCGATCGGCCATGTCCGGCAGAAAGACCGGATCGGGGGCCCGCTGCAAGAGCGCGCCCCCCGCGATGACCGCCGCCAGAAGGCCCAGAGCCGCAAGGCGAAGCGAGGGCCCGAGCGGGAAGAAGTGAGTGGTGGCGGCGGTCGTCATGGCGCGCGTTCCTCTTATGCCGAGAACGCGCGGGGTGCCACGACCTGTTCCATCAATTGGTTGTCCCAGTCGCCATCAACCACGAAGTGAGCGGCCGCACCCAGCAACGCTGCTTCGATCAAGTTGTGATTGACGTAGGCATAGACGCCCGGCTGTTCGAAGGTGTACATCGCCGCCACGGCGCTGCCGCCACGCACGAACCACGTCTCCATTCCGGTCATCGGCGCGTCGGAGAAAGAGCTTTCCCAGACATAATCGCCGTGCCCGCCGATCAGGTGCGGGCGCGAGTCCCGGTTCGCCTGATTGTGGATCATCAGCACCGTTTCACCAACCTTGGCGCGCAGGGCATTCTCGCCAGTCAACGCACCCACCGCACCGTTGAACACCGAATGGGTCGGGATCAGGGTTCGCATAGCGGTCAGGCTATCGGCATAATCATCACCGGCGGCATCATAGCTGCGGTAATCGCCGTTCTCGTCCATCGGCAGGTAGTAATCCTGTTCCCCGATATAGGCGATGCTGTCGTATTTCAGCGGGTTGCCATTGCCGTCCTTCAGCCCGTCGCGGGGCAGAACCATGACAGCACCGTTCATTCCGTGGCAGACGTGATATGGGATCATCGCGCCGCCAGGGGCGCAGTGATAGGTAAAGCAGCCCGGCTTGGTCGCCTTCCAACGCAGGACACATTCCTCGCCAGGATAGACGTGGGTCAGGCCACCGCCCCCCAAGGCACCGGTGGAGGCGTGAAAGTCAATATTGTGCTCCATCATGCTGCTGGTCGGATTGCGCAAGGTCAGCTCGACCATGTCGCCTTCGTGGCAGATGATCAGCGGGCCGGGAACCGAACCATTGTATGTCAGGGCCCAGATCGACGCACCGGTATCTTCGTCCACCACCATCAGGCGCTCGGTGGTCTCCATGAGGATCTCGATGATCTTCGGGCCGCCAGTGGCAACCTGTTCGTGCACGGGGGCAAAGGGCGGTGCAACCAACTCCTGCTTGACGCGGGTGTAGCCGGACAGGTCGGCTTCTATCGTGTTGGGTTCCGCAGCTTGTACACCTGCGGCCTTGTAAAGCTTTGCCGACGCTGTGTTGGCCACGTTTAGTCTCGGTGTGCGCGGCGTTGCCATCGCACCAGCTCCGACCATTGCCGCAGCACTGGCGAGGAGCGAGCCACGCAGCACATTGCGACGACTGGTTTTCACACGTCCTGGGTTGATGAATTTGGTCATTGTTCCCTCCATTGGGGATGAGTGAGGCGGCGGGCGCACTGCCCGCGCGCCGGAATGGTCAGAGATTGTCCAGTTGTGTCTCGAAGCGTTCGCTGGCCTTGCGCGGAACGCGGCCTTCGAGGAAGGTGTCAGGTGCCTCAACGTCGCCCACCGCGATTGTCATCACCATGCCCATTGCGTAGTGGGGTTTGCAGATCACGCCATAAACGCCTTCGACATCCAGCGTGACTTCGTATTCTTCATTGATCTTGCCGGAAAAGCCTTCTGCTCCTTCGGGGATCATGCCGTCGTTGCTTTCGGCATTGTGGCCTTTGTCTGTGGCCAGAAATTTGATGGTGTCACCCGGTGCCGCCTGAATGAACGATGGCTCGAAAACCATGCGCTCACCGTCCTCCCCCTTGTTCAGCATCTTGACTTCAAAGGTCTCGGCAAAGGCAGCGCCGCCCAAAAGGGCAGCAAGCGCCAGACCGGTTGCCAGGGTTCTGATCATGATCGTGTTCCTTTTCCAGAAGCATTATTGCTTGTTACGGACATAAGGGGTTTCCGCCGCGCAGAGTTGTTCCAGCGCAAAGAGTTTTCCGATACTTTCCGCCCCCCGGCATTTCATCTGTGATGGAGTTGCCGCGACAAATGTGAAAAGAAGCGCGAATGAGCGAACAACCCGCACACAGAACGTTGCCGCGGCTCGATGAGAGCTTGCTGACGCATCTGCCGCCGTTCTCAAGGCTACAGAATCGTCAGATCCGCACGATTCTCGATCAGGCAACGTCGCGCCGATACGCAAGCGATGTCGCGATATTTGAAGAGGGGCAATCGGCCGAAAGGTTCTTCATGCTGCTTGATGGCTATGTCCGGGTGGTTCGCATCACGCAAAACGGAGAGCAGGTTACCGCCCTGCATATTCCGGCAGGTCAGCTTCTTGGCATCGCCAAGGCTATTGGCCGCACCACATATCCCGCCACTGCGGTTGCGGCATCCGAGTCCATCGCGCTCAGCTGGCCCATGCGTCTATGGGACAGCTACGTAAAAGAGTATGACGGCTTTGCGACCGAAACCTACAAGACACTGGGCAATCGCGTTGGGGAAATGAACAACCGCATTGTCGAACTGGCGACCCAGCAGGTTGAGCAACGCGTCGCCAACGCGCTTTTGCGGCTGATCAACCAGACGGGGCGAAAGGTAGAGGGCGGGATCGAGATCGATTTCCCCATCACCCGCCGCGATCTGTCGGAATTGACAGCCACCACGCTGCACACGGTCAGCAGGCTGCTCAGCGGTTGGGAAAGACAGGGATTGGTCGAGAGCAAGCGCAAGCGCATCAAGGTCTGCGATCCCCATGCGCTGGTGGTGCTCAGCCAAGGCTGATCAGGATCGGTCCAGACGGGCTGCGTCCATGAGTTCGGCCAAAAACGCCTCTTCGTCCAGAAGATATTCCGCACAGGCGTCAGCGACCGTGTGAAACGGGCTGATCAGGCATCCGACACATAGCATCTTGTGGTTGATGAAAACCTGAATCGTTTGCGGCCAAAGCGTCATCAGATCGGCAAGGGAAAGATCGGGATCGTCCAGACGTGGGGGGCGCATCGCTGTCTCCTTTTCCGGATCACCCTAGGGCGCCATTCGCTCGGAAGGTTGAGATGGAACAAACTTCGGTTCCGCTCCTCTGCCTACAAACGGCCATTCCGCATTCAAGGAGGCCGAAATATGGCTGAAATTCTAACGAAATCGCGGGCGCGCAACATCTTCTATGGAGGCTCGATTTTCTTCGTCGTGATCTTCGTGGCGATGACCGTCCATAGCCACCGCTACGTGGTGCACACCTCGACAGCGGGCATGCCGCTCAGCGAAGAGGTCATCCACGGCAAACACGTCTGGGAAAGGAATTCCTGCATCAACTGTCACACCCTGCATGGCGAAGGGGCGTATTTTGCCCCCGAGGTCGGCAATGTGATGACCCGTTGGGGCGTCCAGGACCATCCGCAGGACGCCTTCGAAGTGCTGAAGGGCTGGATGGAAAGCCAGCCAAGCGGCATCGAAGGGCGCCGTCAGATGCCCAATTTCAACCTCACTGACGAAGACATTCGCGGCCTCGCGGAATTTCTGCGGTGGGCCGATCAAACCGACACGCAGGGCTGGCCGCCCAATGAAGCGGGCTGAGGGGATATCACATGAAATACCAATCTCAAAAAGTGGCACTGGCCTACTTTGTCTGTGCAATCGCGCTCTTTGGCATTCAGGTGCTGGGCGGGTTGCTTGCGGGCTGGGTCTATGTCGCACCCAACTTTCTGGCAGATATCCTGCCATTCAATGTCATCCGCATGATCCACACCAACGCGTTGATCGTGTGGCTGCTGCTGGGCTTTTTCGGCGCGGCCTATTTTCTCGTGCCCGAGGAATCCGAGTGTGAAATCTATTCGGTCAAACTGGCCTACCTGCAACTGATCATCCTGGTTGTCGGCACACTTGGCGCTGTGGGATCCTACCTTGTCGGCATCCACGGCGGACGTGAATTCCTCGAACAACCGCTCTGGGTCAAATTCGGCATTCTGGTGGCCGCGCTGATCTTTCTCTTCAACATCTCGCTGACCGTTCTTGCAGGCAAGAAGACGGCCATCACCGGTGTGCTGCTGATGGGCATGTGGCTCTTGTCTCTGCTGTGGATCTTTGCCTTCATCAACCCCGACAACCTCTCGCTGGACAAGATGTATTGGTGGTTCGTCATACACCTCTGGGTCGAAGCAACATGGGAGCTGGTGATGGCTGCGATCCTCGCCTTCCTGCTGCTCAAGCTGACGGGCGTTGACCGCGAGGTGGTGGAAAAATGGCTCTATGTCATAGTTGCAACAGCGCTTTTCTCGGGCATCCTTGGCACCGGGCACCATTTCTACTGGATCGGACTGCCGGGCTACTGGCAGTGGGTCGGTTCGATCTTTTCGACCTTCGAGGTCATCCCGTTCTTCCTGATGATGAGCTTTGCTTTCGTCATGGTCTGGAAAGGCAAGCGCAACCACCCCAACAAGGCCGCCCTTCTGTGGTCTTTGGGATCGAGCACCGTGGCATTCTTCGGCGCGGGCGTCTGGGGTTTCCTGCACACGCTGCATGGGGTGAATTTCTATAGCCACGGCACACAGATCACCGCGGCGCACGGGCACCTTGCCTTCTACGGCGCCTATGTTGCCCTGAACCTCGCGATCTTCAGCTACGCGATGCCGCTGCTGCGGGACCGCGCGCCCTATAACCAGGTGCTCAACATGGCGAGCTTTTGGCTGATGACCGGCGGCATGGCCTTCATGACATTCGTGCTGACCTTTGCCGGCACCATCCAGACGCATATGCAGCGTGTTGTAGGGGACTACTTCATGGAGGTGCAGGACAGTCTGTCGGTCTTCTACCTGATGCGCTTTGGCTCGGGTGCCGCTGTGGTCATCGGCGCCGTGCTGTTCATCTATTCCATGTTCGTGGTTCGCAAGTCCGAGGTCATCACCCCCGGTTCTGCAAACCCTGTGCCGGGAGAATAGGCAATGAACATCGCGCACACTTCCCCCCTGCCGTTCTACCAACCGACGGGCCGCGAATGCGACCTCTTCGAGACGGCATACGACAATGGTTTGCCCCTTCTTTTGAAGGGGCCGACCGGCTGCGGCAAAACCCGTTTTGTCGAACATATGGCCGCGCGTCTGAACAAGCCGCTCTATACCGTGGCCTGCCATGACGACTTGTCGGCATCGGATCTGATCGGGCGCTACCTGCTCAAGGGTGGAGAAACGGTGTGGGTTGACGGCCCACTGACCCGTGCGGTGCGCGAGGGCGGAATATGCTACCTCGACGAGGTGGTCGAGGCCCGCAAGGACGTGACCGTCGTATTGCACCCTCTGACCGACACGCGACGGACCCTGATGATCGACCGCACAGGCGAAGAGCTCGTGGCTCCGAAAGGGTTCATGTTGGTTGCCAGCTACAATCCCGGCTACCAGAACGTGCTGAAACGCCTGAAGCCGTCGACGCGGCAGCGGTTTCTGTCGGTTTCATTCGATTTTCCGGATCCGGAAACCGAGATCGCGGTCGTAACCCGCGAAAGCCGCCTTGAGAAGGGGCGCGTGGCGCCCTTGGTGCGGCTGGCAGGGCATATCCGCAGACTGTCGGGCATGGACCTTGAGGAGGGTGTATCAACGCGGCTGCTTATTTATGCCGCGACTTTGATGGCGGGCGGCATGGGGGTCGATCAGGCGCTTGAGGCGGCCGTGATCGAACCGCTGAGCGATGAGCCGGACGTGCAGAAGGCGCTGCGTGATCTGGTCATGACAATCTACGGATAAGAGCAATGAAAATTCTCGATCTGATGGAGCCGGAAGAAACGGTCGGCAACCTCTGGCACGACATGGCCGCCGGGATCGGGGCCGACGTCACCTATCCCGGGGCGGGTGTCGCACTGGCCTCGGTCCGGCCCAGCCTCGCGATGCTGTTCCGGTCGCTTGGAGGTGCACCAGGGGTGGAACTGAGCGAGGCGGCGGCGACACTTACCCGCCACCGCCGGCCCTTGCGCAGGACGCTCGGCGCAGATCGAGACCGCGAATGGCTGGCCGGATTTGATGGCGAGCGGTTGACCCTGCCGCCGGTGATCGCGGCCTTCCCCGATCCGGCGTTGAACCGCGCCACGTTCTTCTGGCTGACAGCCTTGGCGGCAACCTGTGATCTGGCGCGCTTCGATTTGACCACTGACGGCGCCGCGCTGGATTGCGCCCAAATCGGCGCCAACGCCGCAGCAGCGGACGCAGCCTTTGCTGTCTGCCCCGGTTTGCGATCGTCCTACATGGCGCTGGCGCGACTGAGCCTTGGAATGCGGCCGGATCTGCTGCGACCAGTGCAGGAAGAGATCATCGAGACGGCCGTTCGCAACCAGCTATGCGGGTCACCGCCAAGCGTCGCATCCGAACAGGCCACACGCGGCTACATGCCATTTGCGCCGGTTCCGATCTGGCTGCGGTTTGCCACACCCGGCGCTGGCGCTGCGGCAACCGATGAGGCGGCAGAGCCGGCGGCCCCGCCGCCCAATGCCGCGCATACCAGCCGCAAGCTGGGGGAGCGCAAGGATCAGGACCAGCAGAACCGCAAGGACAGTTTCATCATCCACCGGTTTGAGTCGATCCTGTCATGGGTCGAATCGATGAACATCAACCGCAGCGTGGATGATGACGATGACGAGAACGCTCAAAAGGCAGCGGACGATCAGGATCAGATCACCCTGTCCAAACAGGACCGCAAGGCGGCGACACGCCTGCGGCTGCATCTGGACCTGTCGCCTGCCGATGCCGATCATGAAGCCTTGGCGGGCAAGCATACATATGCCGAATGGAACCACCGGTCGCGCAGCTACATGACCGATCATTGCCGCGTGCTGGACGCACCCGCGTCGCGCGATGGCGTGTCATTCGTTCCAGACGAACGCCGGATGCGCGAGGTGCGCCGCCAGTTCGAGGCGCTGCGCCCGCGCCGCATCCTGCAGCCACGGCAGATCGAAGGGGCCGAGCTGGATCTGGACGCGCTGCTGACGGCGCGCGCGGATCTCTTGGCAACCGGACGCGGATCAGACCGCATCTGGCAATTGGCCCGCCAGACCGAGCGTGACCTGTCTGTGGCCTTTCTGATCGACACATCGCGGTCCACCGAAGCGGCCATTGGTGACACTTCGGTGATCGAGGTGGCCCGCGAATCGATGGCCGCGATGGCCGCCGGCATTGATGCGGCAGGAGATCGTCTGGCGATCTGGGGTTTTTCGTCGTTGCGGCGCGACCGGGTCTTTCTGACGCGCTGCAAAGACTTCGATGCGCCGATGTCGCCAGAGATCACCGCCAATATCGGCGCACTGAAGCCCGGGCATTACACGCGGCTGGGGGCAGCGATCCGCCATGTGAGCGCGCAGTTGGCCGAAGAGCCCAGCGCCCGGAAACTGCTGATCGTTCTGACCGACGGCAAACCCAACGATCTGGATCACTACGAAGGCCAACATGGCATCGAAGACAGCCACATGGCCGTCCGAGAGGCCCGCACCGCCGGGCAAAGCCTCCATGGCATCATCATCGACGAAGACGGGCAGGACTGGTTCGCGCGGATATTCGGGCGGGGCGGCTTTACGCTTTTGCCAAATCCCGAGCGTCTGGGCCGGATCTTGCCCGACATCTACCGCACTCTGACACAGGAGACCTGACATGCGCTGTCTGACCCTCATCTTTATCACCCTCGTAGCATCCCCGGCATTCGCAGAGAGCTTTGACCGGCCCATACCACAAGCCCAATCGGCCACTGCGGAATTATGGTTCCTGCTGGGCAGCCTCGCGCTGATCGCGGCCCTTGTGCTGGTTCAGCGGCTGGTCGCCCGCTCATGAAACGCCAAGGATGGTCCGCCGCACAGATTGCATTCGCTCTCTACCCGCTCGGGGCGGGGGCGGCAGCGGTCAACGTGTTCTTTGCATCGCTGATTTTCAGCTGGGTCGGTGGCCCCATCGCGACGACGGCGTGGTCGATCGGATTGGGGTGCCTTATCGGTGTCCCGGCAACGTGGTATTTTGCCTTGCACATCCGCCGCCTGATGGATGTCGCCGAGGAAAGGCAGCAAACATGAAAATAGAAATGAAGGACGGCCAGCCGGTAGTCGACGCCGCGGATCTCGCCAGCCTCCTCGACCTGACCGTTGACGAGGTCAGGGCAAAGATGGCCAATGCCGAGATCACGAGCCGCTTTGAAACGGGTGTCGGCGAAGACGCTGGAAAGTTTCGCATGACCTTTCTGCACGCCGGCAGGCGCCTGCGTCTGACCTGCTCCGAGGACGGCACGGTCTTGAAGACAACACGCATAGATACCGGAGCACGCTAATGGCACAGACATCAGCAGAACAAATGCGTAGCTGGCAGGGTCCGGCGCTTTTCAGCTTCGGGTTTCGGCCCTTTTTTCTCTTCGCGGCAGTTTGGGCCTTTTTGGCCATGCTTTTGTGGATTTTCACCCTGTCAGGGGCCATCGTTCTGCCGACACGGTTTGATCCGGTCTCCTGGCATGCGCATGAATTCCTGTTTGGGTATCTGGGGGCCGTTTTGGCGGGATTCTTGCTGACGGCGGTGCCCAACTGGACTGGGCGGTTGCCCATCGTGGGATGGTGGCTGGCGGCGCTCTTTACGCTTTGGGTCATCGGACGTGTGGCCGTCCTGTTTTCAGCCCTATTGCCCGCAGGCCTTGTCTTGGCCATAGACGTAGGCTTTCCCTCGGTGCTGGCTGTGATGATCCTGCGCGAAATAATCGCAGGCAAGAACTGGCGCAATCTGATCGTTCTGGCGTTGCTGGCCGTTTTCACAGTGGCCAACGCCCTCTTCCACATCGAAGCGATGAACGGTGATTATGCCGCGCAGGGCTACGGGCTTCGTCTGGCCCTGGCCACAGCGGTGATGATGATCGCAGTCATCGGTGGGCGGATCGTTCCGTCCTTCACCCGAAACTGGCTTGCTCGCACAGACAGCCCCGTACGTCCCACGCCGCCAATGCAGCGGTTCGACAAGCTCGTGCTGCTGGCCAGCCTAGTGATCCTGATGCTTTGGGTTGTTGAGCCCATTGGCCGACCTACCGATATAGGACTGATCGTCTTGGGAGTGCTGCATCTGGTCCGGCTGATGCGCTGGCAAGGGCATCACACCATGGCGGAGCCCTTGGTCTGGGTGCTGCATCTGTCCTATGCGTTCCTTCCCGCTGGCGCGTTGGCCATGGGGTTTGACGGTCTGCTTGGGGGAGGCAACATCGCATCCGCCCAACATCTCTGGACGGCCGGAGCCATTGGCGCGATGACCCTTGCGGTGATGACGCGCGTCACGCTTGGGCATTCCGGTCGGGCACTGACGGCCAATCGGGCGACAGTGGCAATCTATCTTTGCCTTTTCGGATCCGTCGCGGCACGGGTGGCAATGCCCGGCATTCCCGCGCTCAGCTATGCTGCAGGCCTGTTGTGGCTGTGTGCTTTTGGCGGGTTTGCCATGACCTACGGCCCGCCGCTGTTGCGCGCCAAGGAGAGCCGAGCATGAGCTGGGGTGCATTCGCAGCGATCTTTGCCATATTCTTTTTGACGCACTCCATTCCGGTGCGGCCTGCCGTAAAGGCAGGGCTTACGCACCGGGTCGGCACCCGCGGGTTTACTCTGGGGTATTCCGCCTTGTCGCTCGCGATGCTGACACTGTTGATCTGGTCCGCGGGACAGGCGCCCTACGTTCAGATCTGGCCGCAGATGCCTTGGCAGCGTCATGTCACCCACCTTGCAATGCTGATGGTCTGTCTGATCCTGGCGCTCAGCCTTGGCAGGCCCAATCCGTTTTCATTCGGGGGCGCAGGCAACGACCGGTTTGACCCTGCACGGCCTGGCATCATCCGCTGGACGCGCCATCCGGTCCTGCTGGCTTTGGCGCTCTGGGCAGGCGCGCACCTGCTGCCCAACGGTGATCTGGCTCATGTGATCCTCTTCGGCACGCTGGGCCTCTTTGCGATTGCGGGACGCATGTTGATCGACAGGCGCAAGCGCCGTGTGCTTGGCGCCGCACACTGGCACGCGCTTCTCAGAACCAGCCGTGCGGCGCCCCGCCTACAGGCACCTGCATCATGGGGCGTGTTCACTTGCCGATTGGGTGTGGGCGCTGTTGTATTTGCCGCGTTGCTTCGGGCCCACCCCTACGTGATCGGGGTCGCGGCGTTGTAGGCGCCAACGCTCACGAAGCACGAGAATATGTCATGCGGTCGGGAATATGCTGATCGAACGCGGCAGCGATGATGCGGGTCAGCGGCCGCCCTTCTGGAAGGATGTCCAGACACTGGCCTTCCAGAGTTGCGACCCCAGCAAACTTTGCCGCGATCCCATCGAGGGTGGCAGACAGCGTTTTGGCGCGGGGGCCGAACTCGGCCCGAAGGTCCGAAAGATCAAGCCGGAAGGTGCACATCAAAAGTTCGATCGCGCGGGCGCGTAGCAGGTCCTCATCGGTCAATGCGTAGCCCCGCGAGCCCGCAAGCAGTCCTGCGGTGATGCGTTGGATATACGCCGCCGTCGCTGGTGCGTTCTGAACGTATCCAGATGGAAAGCGCGATATAGACGAGGCACCAAGCCCGATCAGTGTCTGGCAGGTATCGGCTGTATATCCCTGAAAATTGCGCCGCAAACGCCCTGTTTGAAATGCCGTGTCCAATTCGTCTCCCGGACGGGCGAAGTGATCAATACCAATCGCGGTCATGCCCGCATTGGCAAACCGTGCCCCTGCAAGGGTTGCCAAACGATACCGGGCCAGATCATCAGGAAGCGCGTCTTCGTCGATCAGTTTTTGGCGTTTGGACACCCAAGGGACATGCGCATATCCGAACAATGCGACACGATCAGGCGCAAAGCTGAGCGTCTTGGTGATCGTGTCATCGATCCTTTCCGGGGTCTGGTGTGGCAGCCCATAAACGAGGTCGGCATTCAGCGACGTGATCCCGGCGGCGCGCAGGTCGTCGACACAGGCCTGCGTGACGTCATAAGGTTGGAGCCGACCGATTGCGGCCTGAACCTGTGGATCGAAATCCTGAATCCCGATAGAGGCGCGTGTCATCCCCTCCGCCGCCAGCGCGTCGATCTTGGCGCGGTCGACCATTGTCGGATCAATCTCGACAGAAAACTCAAAGGTGTTGTCCGGGGGGAAGACGTCGCGTATCGCGCGGGCAAGACGGTGAATCAGGTGCGGTGGCAGAATGGTTGGCGTCCCGCCTCCCCAGTGAAGCCGGCCCATGCGAAGTCCGGGAGGCAGCGCAGACCGCATCAGGTCCAATTCCGCCTCCAGCGTTTCGATGTAGCTTTCCACCGGACTTAGGGTCTTTGTCCCTTGGGTATGACAGGCACAAAACCAACAGAGCCGTTCACAAAACGGAAAATGGACATACACCGACACCGGCAAATCCGGATCGAGCTTGCCGATGGCCTGATGCTGAAAGGCTTCGCCGGTCTGCGGCGTGAATACCGCAGCAGTGGGATACGACGTATAGCGGGGCACCCGTGCGTCGAAAAGGCCAAGTGCGCTGAGTTTTTCAATATGTTCCATGCGCCCGTGATGCACTGAAACCCGGTCGATCACTTTGCTCTGGAACAAATTGGTCGTGCAAAATTAAAGGCAAACACCCTTCACGTTCAACGGCGTGCCCCCGATGCGGAAAATCGTTTGGATCAGAGCCGGGTCATCCCGGATATTGCCAGAGACCCTGCGCCGTCACGCGGCCAACCGGGAACCGCCCTTGACCACCTTGTCCTGCGATTCCGGCGCGCTCTCATTGTCCTGCTCGATCAGAGCTTCGTGCAATGCGCGAACGGCGGTGTCCGCGTCCTCGCGCGTGGTGACGAATTGAATGTCGACATTGCGCGGCCCCTGTTGCACGGCGATCAATTCGACACCGGCGCGCTCCAGCGCGGCAAGCCCGCGCCCCAGGGCGTTCAACCCACTCAGATCACGCCCGATCGCCGAGACAACCGAAAGCCCCTGGATCGCAACGGAGGCGTTCGGATATTCAGAAACCAGATCATTCTCGACCCTCTTGAGCAGCTTGGGCGATGCCTCGACAAAATGCGTGATTGAATTGGCGTTCGACGTCTTGGCGACAATACTGACGTTATGCCGGGTCAGGGTCTGCAGGATCGTCGCGTCATAGCCTTTGACGCCGACCATGTCCTGTTCGAACACTTCCAGCGCAAAGACGTCGAGCGCTGTCACAATTTCCACCTGCGAGGATTGGGCCGGGGCGTCGTCGATCAGCGTGCCGGGATCGGCGGGCTCAAACGCGTTCGTCACGCGCAGCGGAATGCCCGCCTGCCGCAAGGTCTTGGCCGCCGAGGGATGGATCGCCTCCATGCCCATATTCGACAGCTGATCGGCCACATCATAATTGGTGTGGCCCAGCTTCTTGACGTTTTCCAGCCCGACCAATTTCGGATCGGCGGAAGACAGATGAAATTCCTTGTGAATGATCGCCTCGGCTGCGCCAGTCAGGGCTGCAAGGCGGCTGAACGTAACCTCGGAATACCCACGATCATAAAGCGACATGAGGCATTCGGAGCATTGCGCATAGCCGGTCACGATCGGCAATTCACTGGTGAGGTCGATATCGAGAAAGGCTTGGCTGATCCGCTCGTCGAGCGTGACCTCGCATTCGTCGCGCCAGCCGCTCAGATCGACGAAACGCGCGTTCACCCCGGCGGTGCGCAGCAGTAGCGTCGTCACATGGGCCGAGTGGCTTTCTCCGAGGCCGGACAGCAGTTCGCGGATGATACCCATATGCTGGCTCAGGCGGAAATGCCCGTAGGAACACAGGCGTTGCAAGTCGATCAGGCAGGAGCGCGCTCCCTCGATCCGTTCGCGCACGAAATCATCCGCCGCCTGAATGTCGCCAGGCGCACTCAGCACCTTGCGGTGCGCCTCGTTCATCGCCTCGGCCACATGGTTCAATGCGTCGGACCAACCATGCGCGTTTTCGGCATTGGCAAAATGACCATAGACGCCGGGTTCGCCGCTTTTTTTGTGCTCAAGCAGCATGTCGGTAATGCCTGCATAGGCCGACACCACGAAGACACGGCCATATAGCTCGCCCCCGTTGTTCAGGAGCAAAGGCTGCAACAAGTCTGCTGAGCGCGTCATCGAAGTGCCGCCAATTTTCTCAACGGTATGGGTGTCTTTACTCATACATATTCGCCCCGATCGTCCGGGGCGCCTCTTGTTATTCGGCCACTTATATCGCCGGGGCAATGGGCACGTTTCCTGTGCGGCCCTTGCCACCGGCGAATTGGGACGGGCAGTTCAACCGCAGCGGTTACTCGGCAGCGGCGTAGGAGCCGTCGGCCTGATGAACCTCGTTGCCTGTCACCGGTGGGTTGAAACAGCAGGCCATCACCAGCTCTTCGTCCGCGCGCAGGATATGCTTGTCGTGCTGATCCAACGCATACATGACGCCGGGGCGGATCGCATGCGTCTCGCCGGTGGCAATATCGGTGATCGAGCCGGCGCCGGACATGCAATAGACGCTTTCAAAATGGTTCTTGTAGTGGAACGTATGTTCCGAACCGGCCTCGAGCGTGGTGATATGGAAGGAAAACCCCATCCCGTCACTTGCCAGCAGCATCCGCACGGATGTCCACTGTGCGTCGTGCACGTCCTTGTCGGTATTTTTCAGGTCTTTGATATCACGAACGATCATTCTTTACTCCGCTGCAAGCTTGGTTTCGGCGCAACTGCGCGCCGCTTCGGCAAGTGTGCCCAGCCCAGCCTTGAACTGATCCATCGGCGTGGTCAACGGCGCCAGCACCTTGACGACCTCATCCTCGGCGCCGGAGGTTTCGATCACCAGACCACGCGCGAACGCCTCTGCGCAGATCGCGCCCGCCAGATCGCCATTGCCGACATCGACACCCTGCATCATGCCGCGCCCCTTCAGACCCGCGCCAGGGATCATGTCGGCGATGCGCTGCAACCCCTCGGTCAGAACAGCCGCCTTTTCGGCGATTTCATCCTTGAACGCATCATCGGACCAGAATTTTTCCAGCGCGACCTTGGCGGTGACGAAGGCATGCGTGTTGCCGCGGAATGTGCCGTTGTGCTCGGCGGGCTTCCAGACGTCCAGCTCAGGCTTGACCAGCATCATCGCGAACGGCAGGCCGAAACCGGAGAGCGATTTCGCCATAGGGATCATGTCGGGCTCTATATCCATACCGTCAAAGCTGAAGAAGCTGCCGGTGCGGCCGACCCCGGCCTGAATGTCGTCCACGATCAACTTGGCGCCGTGCTTTTCAGCCAGCCGTGCGATGCCCTCGACCCAGTCGCGCGAGGCAGCGGTCAGCCCACCTTCGCCCTGCACCAGTTCAAGCACGAAAGCCGCAGGCGCGTCGATCCCGCTGGAGCCATTGTCGAGCATGGCTTCGGCAATCGCCAGTGTATCCACATCCTCGCCAAGCGAGCCTTCGTAGGGCAGATGCGTGACGCCGCTCAACGGCACGCCTGCGCCGCCGCGCTTGCCCGAATTGCCGGTCAGCGACAGCGCGCCAAGGGTCATGCCGTGAAAGCCGTTGGTGAAGGCGATCACGTTGGTGCGCCCCGTCACCTTACGGGCCAGCTTGATCGCGGCCTCGACCGCGTTGGCGCCAGTGGGGCCGGTCATCATTACCCTGTGGTCCATACCGCGCGGGGCCAGCACCAGCCGCTCGAAAGTCTCGAGAAATTCAGCCTTGGGGCTGGTATACATGTCCAGCGCGTGGGCGATGCCATCACCCTCGATATGCGCTATCAGCGCGGCCTTCATGTCGGGATCGTTGTGTCCGTAGTTCAGCGAGGAACAGCCCGCAAGAAAGTCGGTATAGCTGTTGCCCTGCGCATCGAATAGTGTCGAGCCGGTGGCGCGGTCGAAAACCGCGTCGAAGCTGCGGCAATAACTGCGCACCTGGGATTCGCGGCGTTCAAAGATGGTCTTGTCGATTGATGTATCAGTCGTCATCCTGGTTTCCTTTTTTGTCGGGCAGTCGGGTCCGGCGTCTCGCGGCGCTCTTCAGGCGACCGCGTCCAGTTCATCGGACTCGGGCAGACGAATGGTCACCATGTGTTCGGTGTCCTGTTCGCCCTGAAAATGGGTCTCTTTCTCGAAGTGGGCCTCATGGTCCAACTCGCCGTCCTGCGCATCGGCAAAGCTGCGGAAAAGCGCCCAGCTTGCGTCGTTGTCCTTGGTGATCGTCGTCTGCAACCGGGTCACATTCTCGCATTGCTCACGCGAAAGAAGTTGCTCCAGCATCCGCTTGGCCAGGCCAAGACCGCGGGCCTTCTCAGACACGGCGACCTGCCAGACAAAGAACGAGTCTGGATCGCGCGGCATGACATACCCCGAAATCCAGCCGACCGGCGCGCCATCAAGCTCGGCGAGGATGCAGGTGTCGCGGAAGTGATCGCACTGGATCAGGTTGCAATACATCGAATTTTCATCAAGCGGCTTGCATGCGGCAATCAACTCCCAAATGGCCGCCCCATCTTCGGCGTCGGGCTTGCGGAAATGGACGTCATCATGACGCGACTCGATCTGATGAATATCGTTCATGGGGTGCCTCGACTGCTGCTACGTTCATTTTCAATAATATACTAAGCCTCAGCAGAAAATCAATTAGGCTAAGCAATATTACGCCATTCTTATTTTTATTGTTATATTTCAGATATTAAACTCGTATTGGAGCGAGGAAGAGCCAGACTTAGGTGCCGCCAGAAGATTTTTTCCATTGCTATGCTAACTAAAATACATCCTTGTGAGATGACCCCAAACCTGTAGTTTGTTACGGTGTTTTTTTGCAGGAGAGCGTGTGAATCGGACGGACATTTCCCTCATCGCGCTGCGCCGAATCCTGCGGGCGACCGAGCTTTATGGTCGCACGCTTGCGGGCACGGCCGGCCTGACGCCTGTGCAGGTTCGGGTGCTGCAAATCGTGCTGAGCCGTGACAGCGTCACCCCCAAGGAAATCGCAAAGCAAATGGGCGTCAGCGCGGCCACCGTTTCGACCCTGATCGACAGGCTCGCGACCAAGTCGATGGTAGAGCGTCAACGCTCAGAGGTTGACCGGCGCCAGACGAACATCTTGCTGACGGAAACCGGCCGGAACGCAATCGAGGGCGTGCCGGACCCGCTCCAACAGAAATATGTCGACGAATTCGAAGCGCTGGAAGACTGGGAGCAGGCGATGATCGTGGCCGCGCTGGAACGGGTGGTGTCGATGTTGAACGCATCGGCCCTGGACGCGTCCCCCCTTCTGGACCTGGGCGAGATTCACCGGACCCAGCCGCCCGACCTGCCGCTTCCCGATTAATGTCCGCTGGGCCTGCCAGAGTCCTGTCGCTTCATTTCACCGGATCATATCGCGCACGCCCCGCCGTGCTTAGAAGCTCTCTTCTGCCTCTGCCTTGCGCGAAGTCTCCTAAAGCGCCAAGCACGGGTCCGCTCTCGAAGCAGCCTACCCATCCGGCTTGTGGCAAAATCGAACTCTACCTGCGGAAATATGGAACCGGCCCCTTTCAATGACGGTTTTTCGCGGAGACGGAGGGTAGCGCCATTACTTTCTTCCGAAGTCTTTCCGCCGCGGGGTTCGCCGCCACCGCGATCAGCTATGGGCCCGCCCGGATGGGGTTCGGCTTGTTTGTGCCAGAGTTCAAACAGGAATTCTCGATGTCGACATCCACCGTGGGGCTGGTGTCGGGCACCGGCTTTGCTGGGTTTTTCCTGGGCCTGCTTATCGCGCAATTCCTGCTGAATCGGCGCGGGCCAAAAGTGCCGGTGCTATCCGGACTGTCCCTCGCGACGATCGGGTTGTTCATCGTCGCGGCTTGCCGCATGTAATCCTTCACGATCGTGTAGCCGCCGGTGAACCCGTGCTCGTGGCGAAGCCGCTCGAACACCCGCTTCGCCGTGTGCCGCTGCTTGCGATGGACCTCC
>NZ_JBAPKZ010000007.1:0-137245 GCF_037083805.1 Roseovarius sp. D0-M9
GCGCGATGCTTGTTGTTGGTCAGTTTCAGCGCCCGGCGATACAGCGACTGGGAATGCTGCGGAAGGAGGGTGTGAAAAGGGTGTGGTGTGATCATTGGTGCCTCTCGCTAAGGATGATTTTCGTCGCGCAAATCGGCCGCCGAAATGCACAGGCAACCGAAGGAGATGCCCGGAACCCGTATCCGTGGGGCAGAGGCGCGGGATCGCGCTTGCCGCTACGTTGCTGTCCGCGCACCACGAAGCGGCGGAAGCCGCAGTCTGGTTTTCCGTCAGGCACGGTGGCCCCGGCCTTGATGGCGCGTGCTGTTGCCTCGGCCTTGGTCAAGCGCCGCTTTCATGCGCGCTGCCGTTTCCAGATGACGAGGCATTGCCGGCTCCATCGGCGTGGCGCAGCGCGATCTCATAATGCTCGACCGCTTGCGCAAGCGAGGTCAGCGCGGCGTCCTTGCTGCCGGGTGCGCCGATTTCGATCATCAGCGCTTCGGCTTCTTCGATCAGCCCGACCATGGGGCCGTATTTCTTGGCCTTGGCGAGCTTGCCAAGGCTTGCGAAGATCTCTTCGAGCCGCGCAAACTGTTCACTCGTCCCTTTGCTCTGCGGCAGCGGCGCGTGGTTCGGCTCCGGATCGCTGATCATGCTTTGCATCTGTGGCTGCGCCTCGTGCATCTTGCGCTCGGCGTAGAGCACGTCTTTCAAGGTGTGCAGGCACAGGTCGTCCAAGGTTTCGGCTTTCATGAATTTGCTCCTGAATTTCGGTCTGATGCGCTGTGAGCGCGTGCGGCAATGTCTCTTGCCTGTCAGTTGCCATGATCCAGGGTTCGCGTCGTTCGACGTTTCCCCCTGTCGGCATCGGCCCGAGGCGCTGGAACGAGCGATTTGAGATACGCGTTGACCCTGAGGCGCAGCTGCGTCTTCTTGCGCTGGACTTCGTGGTCGCGCATCTCCTCGAGGGTCTGAATGAAAACATTTGCTTGTGTCTTGGGCAGCATGGTGAGTTTCCTTTCGGGTTGCAGCGGAGCGCAAAGGCCAGAACAGAAGGTCAACCAGCGCAGCAGAGCGATGGCGATCAAGGGACACAGAGCGGTCCGCAGATTGTTAAGAAGGGGCACGGGGACTGGCCCGGTGGGCATTGCCAGTCTGGCACCGTCCCAAGGCATCATGCCTTCGGACCTCAAGCCGGGGTCTTGAATAATTTTCATCACGCCCGATTGAAGTGCCCTCTGGTAGCCCTGCATTGCGCTCGTCTGACGAATTCAATCCGTCAAGACGCGCAATTAGCCAAAGCCTATAAGGCTGAGCACCACCAAGACGATGACAACTGCGCCAACAATATAAACGATCCGGCTCATGTGTAGTCCTTTCAAATGGTCACAGCGCCTGCCCCTCCAAAGTGTCGTCATGGTTCGAGAGGATGGCGCGCTTTCCCACGCGGCCAGCCTGCAAGGCGCAGCGATCGTCCGTTGCGAATGGGCAGTCAGGTGTTCTTGGCTACAGTGATGCATCAAGGGGAAGGGACGCCTCCAATTGCATCGAGCGAAGTCCTGACTGCCCGGTCTCGAAGTGCCCCCGTCGAGACTCGTGGACACGAATCAACATTACGTTTTGACGCAGGGGCCACATAGGGTCGGAATCTACTCACTATGGGGAAAGGGTCCGCCAGCACCCTGACGCTTCGATCAAGCGGGCAAGCCGCTTGTCCATACCGCCAGGACGCGCAGGCGAGGCTGCTGGCCTGGATGGCAACCGAGTGGGCGCTCGAGCGATACCTTCAAGGACGGCCTCACGGCCGTGCGGATATACTTCATCCGGTATCCGGACCATCGCACATCCCAAAATCTGCGCGTTCGTTCAACCCAGGTGGGGAAAGTGGTGAGCCCTGCAGGATTCGAACCTGCGACCCACTGATTAAAAGTCAGTTGCTCTACCAACTGAGCTAAGGGCCCACTGCCGCGGTATCTAGAAAGAGCGTGGCCGGGGGTCAACCCCAATTCCGACGACAAAGCCTCGCAATCTCTGGATTCATTTCCGGCGGGGGGTTATATGCCGCCACATGGATAAACGACGCAATACGGGTTTGCCTTTCATGAAGATGCACGGGCTGGGCAACGACTTTGTCGTTGTCGATGCGCGCGCGCATGAGTTCGGCATGACCGCCCCCTTGGCGATGGCGATTGCCGACCGGCATCGGGGTATCGGCTTTGACCAGCTGGCCGTGATCGAAACTGGCGCAGGCGACGCGCATCTGACCTTCTGGAACGCCGATGGCAGCACCGCAGGCGCCTGCGGCAATGCCACGCGCTGCATCGCGCGCTACCTGATGGACGAGACCGGCAAGGACACGCTGCTTCTCAGCACCGCGCGGGGCGATTTGCGGGCGCAGGACGCCGGCGGCGGGCAGACATCGGTCAACATGGGCGCGCCGCAGCTCGACTGGCAGGAAATTCCGCTGGCCGAGGAAATGGACACACTGGAACTGCCGATCGAGGGCAGCCCCGTGGCCACCGGCATGGGCAACCCGCATTGCACCTTTTTCGTTGCTGATGCGGACGCGATCCCGCTGGAGCAGTTCGGCCCCCGGTACGAGCATCACCCGCTTTTCCCTGAGCGCACGAATGTGCAGGTGGCAACGATCACAGGCCCCAACCGTATCCGCATGCGCGTGTGGGAGCGGGGCGCGGGCCTGACCCTCGCCTCCGGCTCTTCGTCCTGCGCCGTGGCAGTTGCGGCAGCGCGCCGGGGCCTGACGGGCCGCACCGTGCAAATCGCACTGGACGGCGGCACCCTGGACGTGGAATGGCGCGAGGATGGCGTCTGGATGACCGGGCCGACGATGCATGTCGCAAGCGGCACGCTGACCGCGCAATTCCTGGAGAGCGTCAGATGAGCGCGCCGATCTTTTCCAACCACGGCTGCCGCCTCAACGCTTACGAGACCGAGGCGATGAAGGAACTGGCCGCAGATGCGGGTCTGAAGGGCGCGGTCGTGGTCAACACCTGCGCCGTAACGTCCGAGGCCGTGCGCAAGGCGCGTCAGGATATCCGCCGCCTGCGCCGCGACAATCCGGGCGCGCGCATCATCGTCACCGGCTGCGCCGCCCAGACCGAGCCTGCGACCTTTTCGTCGATGCCCGAAGTCGATGCGGTGATCGGCAACACCGAAAAGATGCAGGCGGGAACATGGGCCGCTCTGGCGGGCGATTTCGGAACCGAGCCTGTTCAGGTCGATGACATCATGTCCGTGACCGAGACGGCAGGCCATCTGATCGACGGCTTTGGCACCCGCAGCCGTGCCTATGTTCAGGTTCAGAACGGCTGCGATCATCGCTGCACGTTCTGCATCATTCCCTATGGGCGGGGCAATTCGCGCTCGGTGCCTGCGGGCGTGGTGGTGGACCAGATCAAGCGTCTGGTGCAGCGCGGCTATAACGAGGTGGTGCTGACTGGCGTGGACCTGACCAGCTGGGGCGCCGATCTGCCCTCGGCGCCGCGTCTGGGCGATCTGGTGATGCGCATCCTGAAGCTGGTCCCCGACCTGCCGCGCCTGCGGATCTCCTCGATCGATTCGATCGAGGTGGACGACAACCTGATGCAGGCCATCGCGACCGAGCCGCGTCTGATGCCGCACCTGCACCTCAGCCTTCAGCATGGTGATGACCTTATCCTCAAGCGGATGAAGCGGCGACACCTGCGGGACGACGCAATTCGCTTTGCCGAAGAGGCGCGACGCCTGCGCCCCGAGATGACCTTTGGCGCTGATATCATCGCTGGTTTCCCCACCGAGACGGAGGCGCATTTCGAGAACTCGCTTGCTCTGGTGCGGGACTGCGATCTGACATGGCTGCATGTGTTCCCCTATTCGCCCCGCCCCGGCACGCCCGCTGCGCGGATGCCCCAAGTGGATGGCCGCGCCACCAAGGAGCGCGCGGCACGGCTGCGCGCGGCGGGCGATGCACAGGTTGCGCGTCATCTGGCGGCGCAATTGGGCCGTGCGCATGATGTGCTGATGGAAAACGCCCATATGGGCCGGACCGAACAATTCACCGAGGTCGCCTTTGACGCGCCCCGCGCCGAGGGCCAGATCGTGCACGCACAGATCAGCGGCGCGCGCGGCGTGCAGCTGTTGGCCGCCTGATGCATCCCAATCCCGCCTTTCGCGGCGCGGCCGCCGATTTCAACCTTGATTTCGCCCGCCAGCAGGGGTTTGGCATGTTGGCCGTCGCGGGCGACGGTGCGCCCCTCATCAGCCACATCCCCTTCGTTCTGAACGCTGCGGGCGACGTGGCGGATTTCCACCTTGTGCGCTCGAATCCTATTGTGGCTCTGGCCAAGGGCGGCGCCCATGCGCGCCTCGCCGTGCAGGGCCCCCATTCCTACATCTCGCCCGATTGGTATGGCATAGGGGATCAGGTGCCGACGTGGAATTACATCGCCGTTCACCTCGTGGGCGAGATTGCCCTGCGGCCCGAGGAAGAACTGCGCGACCTGCTGGATCTGCAATCAGAGGCATATGAAAAGCGGCTCGCGCCCAAGACGCCCTGGACATCGGACAAGATGACCGATGGCGTGATGGAGCGGATGATGCGCCAGATCATGCCCTGCCGGATGCAGATCAGCGAAGTGCATGGCACATGGAAGCTGAGCCAGAACAAACCCGAGGCGGCGCGCCTGAGCGCCGCAGGCCAGGTCGATGCCTTTGGGATGGGTCAGGAGATCGCTCTGTTGTCGGCGCTGATGCGCGGCGCGGTCTAGGGGTATCGGGACAGCGCTGGTCTCTGGACAGGCGCAGGGCGCCCTCATAGGCTGACGCAAATCGCACTCAGGAGAGCGCCCAGATGAAACTGCTTACCGGCCCTACATCCCCTTTTGCGCGCAAGGTCGCGGTCGTCCTGCACGAGCTTGGCATGACGGACGACGTCCAGATGCAGATCGTCACGACAACGCCGATCCAGACCGACGCCGACGTCGCTGCCGCAAATCCCTTGGGCAAGATTCCGGCCCTGATCCGCGATGACGGCGGCGCGCTCTATGACAGCCGCGTCATCTGCCGTTATCTGGACGCGCACGGCGGTGGCGGTCTCTATCCCGCGACGCGCCTCTGGGAGGTGCTGACGCTGGAGGCGACGGGCGATGCGATCATGGATGCCGGCCTTGCGATGGTCTACGAGGTGCGTATGCGCCCCGAGGCCAAGCAGTGGGACAACTGGATTGAGGCGCAGTGGGGCAAGATCACCGCCGCAATGGATGCGCTGGAGGGTCGCTGGATCAGCCATCTTTCGGGGCCGCTGGACATGGGGCAGATCTCGGTCGCTTGCGCGCTCAGCTATCTTGATTTTCGCCAGCCGCACCGCGAATGGCGCGGTGCGCGCCCGCAACTGGCCGCATGGTATGGCAAGTTCGACCAGCGCCCCTCCATGCAAAGCACCAAGCCGGAATAGAGGCTGCGCAAATGAAACGGCCCGAAACGCTGGCTGGCGTTCCGGGCCGCAAAAAGCGCAAATAACTATCCGCGATCAGAAGCTGTAGCTGATACCGATGTTGACTGCATGCGTCACAAGCTCGGTGCGCAGTTTGCCGTCCGGTTGGCCGATATCGCCCTTGATCGTCACGTCATTGTCGGACCAGGTGATCTGATATTCACCAAAAAGCGCCCAATCCTCCGTCAGGTCATACTTTATTCCCGCGATGCCGCGCAGGGCAAGGCCGGTTGTCTCGTAGTCATAGGTGCGCCGGCCCGACCCAGGCACCTGAATGTCGACATGGGGAATCGCCAGACCGATGCCCGCGCCCGCATAGGGGGTAAAACGGCTACCATCGAAGGCGCCGGGATAGCGCTTCATCACGTTGGCGGTGAAGATGTTGTGCCCATCAGTGAACTCGAGGCGGCTGACACCAATGGCCGCGCGATCTGCGGCGCTGGCATAGGCCTTGGTATGGGTGCCCTCAAGGCCGAAACCAAGGCCATTGTCCATCCACCACATGGCGCGGCCGCCGTAGTAGTAGGGATTGTCAAAGGACTTCCCGTCCCAGCTGACCTTGCGGTCAAACAGGGTGCCATCGGGCAGATAACCCGATGCATCACTATCGCTGGCGGTCTGCGTGCCAAGATAGAAGCTAAGCTCCAGCTCGGCTGCGGCGGGCGTGGCCACGGCCAGCGCCACAATTGCGGCGGCGGACTTGAAGGCATTGGACATCATATGTGACATTGGGATGAGCGCTTTCACTTTGGGCAGGTGATTGAGCGATCTGATACACCCCGCACTCCCGCGCCTCAAGCGCCGTGCGGCCAGTTGCCGCCACATGGCCGTCTCTCTGCGACATGCGCGACACATGCGCGCTCCTGCCGCATGGGGCACATTGCGCACTGGACGGGCTGGTAAAGCCCAGCTAAAACCCCGGTCGGAACGGTTGCGGGATACCTGCGACCTCAAACCCGCATGGGGCAGACTGAACCGCCCCTGAGAATGGAGTAAACCTCGTGTCCCACGCAGAAGATCACGAAGGCACCCGGAGGGATTTCCTCTATTACGCGACCGCCGGTGCAGGCACTGTCGCAGCCGGTGCCGCCATCTGGCCGCTCGTCAATCAAATGAACCCATCGGCCGACGTTCAGGCGCTCAGCTCGATCCGGGTGGATGTCGGCGGCCTCGAGCCGGGCTCGCAGCTGACCGTGAAATGGCTGGGCAAGCCGGTCTTCATCCGTCGCCGGACCGAGACCGAGATGGAGGCTGCCAATTCTGTCGATGTCTCGACACTGCCGGACCCGATCGCGCGCAACGCTAATATCGATGGAACCGCACCCGCGACGGACGCGAATCGCAGCCTTTTGACCCCTGACATGGAGGCCGGTTCGGACAGTGAATGGCTGGTCATGATGGGCGTTTGCACTCACTTGGGTTGCGTGCCGCTCGGCGATGGCGCCGGTGAGTTCGGCGGCTGGTTCTGCCCCTGCCACGGTTCGCACTACGATACTGCGGGACGCATTCGCAAAGGCCCCGCACCAACCAATTTGCCGGTGCCACCCTCGTCGTTTGACGGCGACTCAACGATCATTTTGGGATAAGGACACAAGCAATGGCTGGTATTCCGCACGATCATTATGAACCGACCTCGCGGGGGGAGAAGTGGCTGCACAAGCGCTTGCCCATCGTTGGTCTGCTTTATGACACGATCATGATTCCGACGCCCAAGAACCTCAACTGGATGTGGATCTGGGGCATCGTCCTGACTTTTTGCCTCGCGCTGCAAATCATTACCGGCATCGTTCTGGTCATGCATTACACGCCGCACGTCGATTACGCCTTTGCGTCGGTCGAGCATATCATGCGGAACGTGAACGGTGGCCACTTCATCCGCTACCTGCACATGAATGGCGCCTCGCTGTTCTTTGTCGCGGTCTACGCGCATATTTTCCGCGGTCTCTACTATGGCTCCTACAAGGCGCCGCGCGAGATCACATGGATCATCGGCATGCTCATCTATCTGATGATGATGGGCACGGCATTCATGGGCTATGTCCTGCCATGGGGCCAGATGTCGTTCTGGGGCGCCACGGTCATCACCGGCCTGTTTGGCGCAATCCCCTTCATTGGCGAGCCGATCCAGACATGGCTGCTGGGCGGACCGGCGGTGGATAACGCAACGCTGAATCGCTTCTTCAGCCTGCACTACCTTCTGCCGTTCATCATCGCGGCATTGGTGGCTGTGCACATCTGGGCATTCCATACGACGGGCAACAACAACCCGACTGGCGTTGAAGTGCGCCGCACGTCCAAGAGCGAGGCGGCCAAGGATACTGTTCCGTTCTGGCCCTACTTCGTGATCAAGGATCTCTTTGCGCTCGCCATCATCCTGATCGTCTTCTTTGCGATTGTTGGCTTCATGCCCAACTACCTGGGTCACCCTGACAACTACATCGAAGCGGATGCACTGGTCACACCTTCGCACATTGTGCCCGAATGGTACTTCCTGCCCTTCTACGCCATCCTGCGCGCCTTCACTGCTGATGTATGGGTCGTGATGGCGGCCAGCTGGATAACCGGCGGCATCGTTGACGCCAAGTTCTTTGGCGTGCTGGCAATGTTCGGCGCGATCGCGGTCATGGCTCTGGCGCCTTGGCTGGACACGTCCAGCGTCCGCTCGGGCCGGTATCGTCCGATGTTCAAGTGGTGGTTCGCGCTTCTGGTCCTCGACTTCTTCGTCCTGATGTGGGCCGGCGCCATGCCTGCCGAAGGCATCTATGGCGTCATCTCGCTGATCGCATCTGCTTATTGGTTTGCGTATTTTCTGATTATACTGCCCCTCCTGGGCGTCATCGAAAAACCGCTGCCGCAGCCTGCGACCATCGAAGAAGACTTCGCGGCGCATTACGCTCCCAATACGGGTGGTACGCAAACCATCGTCAAACCGGCCGAGTGAGAGGCAGAATGATGAACGCAACATTTCGCAAATTTGGCGCACCTGTCGCCGTGGCACTGTCGCTGACCCTTTCGGGCGGCGCGGCGCTGGCGGCGGGTGGCGAGGTCCACATCGAGGATGTGGACTTCTCGTTCGAAGGACCATTCGGCAGCTTTGATCCGCTTCAACTTCAGCGTGGACTCAAGGTTTATACCGAGGTCTGCGCGTCCTGCCACGGCCTCGAGTATGTGCCCATCCGCACATTGAGTGACGACGGTGGTCCACAACTTCCCGAGGATCAGGTGCGGGCATACGCCAGCCAATTCGAGGTCTTTGACCCCGAGCTGGACGATTACCGCGATGCCAAGCCGTCGGATCGTTTCCCCGAATCAATGCTGGAAAACGCGCCTGACCTGTCCTTGATGGCCAAGAAACGGGCCGGTTTTCACGGACCTTACGGCACTGGAATCAACCAGTTCCTCAAGGGGATCGGTGGGCCCGAGTATATCTACAACCTCATGACCAGCTATGATGAGACACCCGAATGCGCGCCTGACGATTTCCCCGGATACTACAATTCTGTGTTCGGCGCAGGCGGCTATCCGGCGGAATGCAGGGACGAAGACGGCAACTACACCGTTCCGGGCAGCTGGATCAGCATGGCTCAACCCATCTACGACGATATGGTAGAGTTCGACGATGGCCACGAGGCCACCTTGGAAAGCCAGTCGATGGATGTCGCGGCATTCCTGACCTGGACTGCCGAACCCAAGATGATGGCGCGCAAGTATGCGGGCCTGACGGGCGTCATCTTTCTGACGATCCTGTCGGTCCTTCTCTACCTGACGAACAAGCGCATCTGGGGTCCGATCAAGGGCAAGAAAAAAGACTGATCTTGCTGCGATCGCCCAATCGTAAATTCAGCCTCGACCGGTCACCCGGTCGGGGCTTTTCTTTTGGGCTGGGTGCAAGCTGCGCGGGGCGCGCGCCGCGGACCAGAGCAACGTCAGTGCGATCTGAAGCATTCCCTTCGCCACACAAGCGCAGGCCTCACGGCTCGGCGGGCTAAGGCCGGCGGAGCGTATCGCCATAGCTGATCTGGGGCTCCAGTGCGATGCGCTGGGGCCCCACGTCGGCACCCGGCTTCGCCCGATCCGCGATGATCTGCGCCGCGCGACGGCCAATCTCGTGGCGGCAGGCGTCCATCGTTGCCAACTCGCGCGGCAGACCCTTGAGCATGTTGAGCCCGTTGAAACCCGCCAGACCGATCGTGCCGGGGATGTCATAGCCCTGCTCCAACAACCACAAAAGGCCACCTGCCCCAATCATGTCGTTGGAATAGTAAAGAAAATCCAGATCAGGATCACGCTCCATCATGGCGCGGGTCATCTCACGCCCCTTCAGCAGGGCCGACCCGCCCGAGTAGAACTCGCGCTCGGCAATCTCGACCCCCGCCTTGCCCAGAACATCCGTCAGCCCCTCAAATCGTTTGCGGGCACGATGGTCGCGCGGCATCGTCGTGCCCATGAAACCTATGCGCCGATATCCCCCCTTGAGGATTGCGCGCCCCATCTGCTCGCCCGCGCGGCGGTGCGAGATGCCGACGACAGAATCGACCGGTGTGCCATCGACATCCATGATTTCGACGACAGGAATACCCGAAGCGCGCAGCATCGCACGCGACGCCTCGGAATGCTCAAGCCCTGCAATAATGACACCCGAGGGACGCCATGACAGCATCTCGTAGAGCACCTTTTCTTCCTTTTCGCGGGTATAATCCGTCAGGCCCATGACGGGCTGCAATTCCGTCTCTTCCAGCACCTCATTGATGCCCATCATGACCTCGGGAAAAACCATGTTGGACATCGACGGAATGATGACCGCAACCAGATTGACCCGGTTGGATGCCAGCGCGCCTGCGATCTTGTTCGGAACGTATCCAAGCGCCTTGGCACTGGCCAGCACGCGCAGGCGCGTCGCCTCGGACACGTCACCGCGGTTGCGCAGGACGCGGCTAACGGTCATCTCGGACACACCCGACGCCTCCGAGACGTCGCGGAGGGTCAACGTACGATTAGGTGGTTTGTTCAAAGCGGGTATCCCGGTAAATTCATGAAACGTTACCGCGAACATGAGGCACGGATCAAGCGCGATGCCCGGCCTGACCTGCACATGTCATTCGCCGATGACAAACCCGCCGCACCGCGCTATGCAGTCACCGCTGGCCCCGTGGCTCAACTGGATAGAGCAGCCCCCTCCTAAGGGGCAGGTTGCAGGTTCGAATCCTGCCGGGGTCACCACTTTCGCTCAAGTCAATGCGAGTCAGCTGCGCGCGCCCGGGCGCAATCGCAGCAGCCAGACAAAGACCAGTGTCATCACAAGGAACATCAGGCTGAACGGGCTGGTGATGAAGATCAGCGGATCGCCCTGCGAGACGATAAGTGAGCGGCGCAGGAACTCTTCCAGATAGGGGCCAAGAATGACGCCCATCAACATTGGAACGACCGGGTAGTCGAAGCGGCGCAGTGCGTAGGCGAAAATGCCGATCGCCAGTGCCATCCACATCTGGAATCCAGAAAAGGACGAGGCGTAGACCCCCGCCATCGAGATCAATGCAATGAATGCATAGAGGACGCCCCGGTTTATGCGTGCCAGCTTCAGGTAGAAGGGGCCAAAGAGCATTACGGAGATCATCACGAAACTCGACGCCACAAACAGCGCGGCGAACATCGGTGCGACGGTTGCCGTATGATCGACCAAGAGGCCGGGTCCGGGCACGAGGCCATGCAGCAGGAACACGCCAAAGATGATCGCTGTCACCGCGTCTCCGGGAATGCCCATCGTCAGCAACGGGATGATTGCGCCGCCGCACATCGCATTGTTGGCCGATTCGGAGGCCGCCAACCCCTCGTGCGATCCTTGGCCGAACTCCTTGGGGTGCTTGGCCGTGCGCTTGGCCTCGGCATAGGCGATAAAGGACGCCATTGACGCGCCGCCGCCCGGCAGCATCCCGATCAGCACGCCGATGACCGAGCTTTTGATATAGAGAAAGGCGCCAATCTCGCGGATGATGCCAAAATTCGGGATGAAGTCACGGTGCCGAAGTCGCGGCATATCGGCCACCGCGACGCCCATCGCATTGCGCGCGGGCGTCGCCGCCTGCACCAAAAGCTCGCAGATCGCAAAGAGGCCGATCACGGCGGGCAAGAGGCCGATCCCCTCGACCAGGTGATAGCTGCCGAAATCGAACCGTCCCGTGGGCACCATCGGATCGATCCCCACGGTCGAAATCATCAGGCCCAGCGTCATGGCCACGGTCGCCTTCCACAGCGATCCGCGCGCAACGATCGTGACGGTAACCACCGCCAGCAACACCAGTGAGAATTTTTCTGGCGTCCGAAACAGCAGTGCCAATTCGCTGATCGGCTGTGCCAGCAGCATCAGCACCAGCGCGCCGATCATGCCGCCAACCGAAGACGCGAAGGCGTCGAGGCTGAGCGCTTGCGCGCCATGGCCCTTCTTCATCAGGGCATGGCCATCGATACTGGTGATCGCGCCCGAGGGCGCGCCGGGAATGTTCAGCGTGATCCCCGTGATCGAGCCTGCATAGATGCCCGCCATGTAGATGCCCATCACCATGACAAGCGCGTTCACCACCTCCATCCCGAAGGTGAAGGGCAGCAGCAGCGCAATCGCCAGCGTTGCTGTCAGGCCGGGTATCGCCCCAAAGAACAAACCCAGCAAAAAGCCCCCGACAAGGTAGAGAAACGGCCAGAGCGTGAAGAGTGTGGTGAAGCCACCAAGAAGGTCCAGCATGATCCTAAAGACTCCACGTTGGCAGATAGAGACCGAACAGCTTCACAAAGAAGAGCCAACAGAAACCAGTGATTCCCAAGGCTGTGATCGCGGCGAGAGCAATGGCGCGCAGCGGGCGTCCGTGCTGCTCGTAATTGAAATAGAGGGCAACGGCGAACGTATAGGCGCCAGCGGAAATGATATACCCGACACGCTCCAGTCCGGCGGCAAAGCCCATGGTGAGGATGGCGATGATGACCGGCCCGATGATCCCGACATTCGACACGTGATCCGATTGCGCGGCAGCAGTGGCGGCTGCGCGCCCTTTGCGCAGCTCCTCCACAAGGATGCGCCCGGCGGACACATACATGATCGCGCTCAGCACGATCGGCATGAACGATGCGCCCGGCTCGACCCCGTTCGAAAAAGGCATGCCAAGGCTGAAAATCTGGCTGGCATAGACGGTGGTCAAGACCAGCAAAACCAGCGCAAAGATCGCCGGGCCGCTGGGTCGCACAGTGCGGGTCATGCGGAGATCATCCTTTGCGCGATCTGAATGGTTGGGCAGGCGCACCGATCCGGGCGCGCCCCGCCCAGCTTATCACTTCTCGAGGATACCTTGCTCGACCAGATTGTCGATCAGGGCAAACGCTTTTTCCTGCGATGCTTCGACATAGGCCGTGGTTTCGGCCCCGTCCATGTAGACAGCACCCATCGCGGTCTCTTCTGCACGTTCTTGGAACTCGGGCAGTTCGAACACATCGGCAAACGCCTTTTCCAGCACTTCGCGCTGCGCGGGGTCGATCCCCTTGGGCGCGGCGATCAGGCGAAAGCTGCCCCAGACGACATCATAGCCCAATTCCTGCATCGTCGGCACATCAGGCAGGAATTCGCTTCGTTCGGTGCCCATGACAGCCAGAACGCGCGCCTGGCCGGATTCCACCGCGGCATAGACCGCCGATGCGCTCAGCGATGCGGCGTCCGTCTCGCCAGAGAGCAGCGCCTCGCGCTGCGGGCCCGAACCGTCGGGATAGGGCACATGATTGACCTCGATCCCCGTCGCATCCGCCAGATCCAGCGCAGGCAGATGCCACACGCCGCCACTGCCGACGTTCGAAATCGACAGATCGCCGGGCGCTTCCTTGGCCGCCGCAACGAAATCTTCCAGCGTCTCATAGGGCGAATCCGCGTTCACCGCGATCACCGTGGGGTGCACCGTGACCGACGCCAGATACTCCAGCTCGGCGGTGTCATAGCCCGGCACGAGGCCATAGTAGGGTACGGTGATGACGCTGTCCCACGTCAGCGAGCCGATTGTATAGCCATCGGGACGCGCCTTCATCAGGCGCAGCGTGCCGATCCCGCTTTGCGCACCGGTGATGTTCTGGGTATTGATCCCGACACCCAGCGTCTGCTCGGCAAAATTCATGAAGGTCCGCATGACGGTATCCGTCCCGCCGCCCGCGCTCCATGGCATGATGTGCGTAAGATCCTTGGCAGGGTAGTCCTGCGCCGACGCGCCGCCAAAGGGCAACGCCAATGCCAGAGCCGCAAGCGCGGCCGTTCTGCGAGTGAATGTGATCATTTCATAGTCTCCCTGTGTATTGTTTTGTGTCTTGCCTTGCGCGCCCCGAACACTCCGAGGCGCCCCACATCAACCCATCCAGCGGCGGACAGGCGCCTTGGCCTCTTCCAGCGGCTGGCAGACGACGTCGACCAGAGTCGGCCCGTCATGGGCAATCGCCTCGCGCAGCACGCCCTCCAGCTTGGCCGGATCTTCGACGCGCCACGATTTGACGCCGTAGGCGGCAGCAACGGCGGCCTGATCGACCCGGTTGAAGTCGACATTATAATAGCGCCCACCGCAATCGTCATGTTGGCTGGCCTTGATCCAGCCGAAGCTGGAGTTTGAAAACACGATATAGGTGATCGGTGCGCGGCAGCGCGTCACTGTCTCAAGCTCGCCGCAGGTGAATCCGAACGATCCGTCGCCCATGAGGCCAACAACCTTGGACTCGGGCCTGCCGAACCACGCCCCGAGGGAGGCCGACAGCGCGTATCCCAGCGCGCCGTGCGCGCGGTTGGTGATGAAATGGCGACCGGCCTTGGGCAGTTGATAGTAGGACGAAAAATAGGGGCAGGACGTGCCGGGGTCCGACACGACGGTCGCATCCTCAGGCAAAACGCGTTGCAACGTGGCGATGATGCGCTCGGGACGAATCGGCGCCTCATCCGACTGGGCCAGGACGTTGAACTTGTCGAACTTGCGTTTCTGGATATCAGCCACGGCGGCGGCCCCGCCGAAGGTGCCCGCGCCCTGATCGCGCCTGTCCAGCTCGGCGTTCAGCGCGTCCAGCGTCATGCGCAGATCGCCAACGACGCCCACTTCGGTCGGCAACACGGCCCCGATCACCATAGGATCGACATCGCAATGCACGACCCGCGTCCCCGGCTTTGGCGCCTCCCACCGCGACGTGGTGGTCGAGCCTGCCCGGCAGCCCATGAAGACGACCAGATCCGCGCCTGCCATCGCCTCCCATGTCTCGTCCGTGCCGCCGTTCGAGCCGACGACGCCAAGGCAATTGGGATGCGTCTCGGCAAGGCTACCCTGCCCTGAAATCGAGGTCGCAACCGTGATGTCGAGCCGGGCGGCAAGGCGGTCCAGCGCCTCCATTCCGCCCGAAATCACGACCCCGCCCCCGCAGACGATCAGCGGGGATTTGGCCGACAGGATTGCATCGAGCGCTGCCTCGACAGCGCCCTGTTCGGGGCCGGTGCGATAGGCGGGATAGCTGGTCAGCTTTGGATCGGCCCAGACATCCTCGGCAGGCACCTGATCGTATTGGATGTCATAAGGCAGCCCCAGATGCGCCGCGCCCGAGCGCCCCGTGGTCATGGCGCGAAACGCCTGACGCACCATGCGCGGGATATGATCTGCGCGCTTGATCACCGTGTTCCACTTGGTCAGCGGGCGCATCAGCGCCTCCTGATCCACTTCGGTCAGCGGATAGCGCCCGTAGCTGGCGACCGATACGTCCGTAGTGATGCCGAGGACGGCATAGGAACTCTCGCTTGCCTCGATGAGGCCCGGCAGGATGTAGGTCGCACCGCCACCTGACGGCCCCTCGCAAACGCCCACCCGGCCGGTGACACGCGAATAGGCGTCGGCCATATATGTCGCGCTGCGCTCGTCCCGCGTCAGGACATGCTCGATCGGGTGATCCAGTTGCAACATCGCATCATAGAAAGGCAGCGTCGTGTCGCCACAAAGCCCAAAGATATGCCGCACGCCATGCGCCTCGAGGCTGCGAACCATGGCCTGCGCGCCTGTCATCGAATTGCTCATGCCTACTCCTTACTGTGGCGGTGGGGCCACCAAATCTGTATACAGCACAATATGCAGAACGGTGTGCAAATCAATTGCTATTTTTCAGGCACACGGTAATTTCGTTTCAGCGGCCCACATCGGGGCAGAGTTTCAAGGCAGTCGCATGATCCAGGATACTGATCCCCAAGATACCGGCGCGGTCGAGCGCGCCTATCGCACCCTCAAGGAAATGGCCGCCAGCTTTGAGTTCAAGCCGGACCAGCGCCTGAACGAAAGCGCGATTTCCGTGCAATTGTCGATCAGCCGCACGCCCTTGCGCGAGGCACTGAATCGCCTGACCGCCGAGGGCTTCCTGACGTTCAAACGCGGTCAGGGCTTTCACTGCCGGGCGCTGAACCCTGCCGAGATGATGGACCTTTACGAAGCCCGCGCCGCGATCGAAGGCGAAGCCGCGCGCCTCGCCGCGCGCCGCGCCGCACCAGAGGATATCGCCCGCCTTCGCGCCGATCTGGAGCAGTCGAAAGACCGATACACCAGCGGTGTTTCGGCGGTCGAGCTGATCCGGCTCGATGAGGATTTTCACCGCCGCATCGCGCTGATGTCACGCAACGCCGAATTGGTGCGCCTGCTGGATAACGCCGCCGCGCGCATTCACTACATTCGCGTCATCGACCTGCAACTGCTCAGCGAGCGGGACGGCGCGCCCGCCATCACCACACAGCCCCACGCACGCATATTGGATGCCGTGGCGGCGGGCGATGAGGAGGGCGCAGCGCGCGAGATGCGCTGCCATATCTCGCGCAGGCTGGAAGAGGTGACGGCAAACGTGCGCCACGCCTTTTCAAGGCTCTACGCGCCGTAACAGAGCCTCAAAATCCAGCGGCGTAGCCGTCCTTGCGGTGGTCCGACCCGGCGACATATCCGCCCTCGCTGCGCCGGATGAGCTGCGCCCCGCCAAAGCCGAACTCGGCCGCCATGCCGCCGCGCACAACGTCATGCCCCATCTCTTCGAGCGCCGCGACGGTTGCATCGGGCATCGTATCCTCGACCGCGACGCGCCGGCCAGACACGGCCTGCCACCGGGGCGCATCGCTGGCCGCTTGTGGACCCTGCCCCCACAGCATCGTGCGCAGCATCATCTGAAGATGCCCCTGCGCCTGCATCGGGCCGCCCATAACGCCAAAGCTCATCTCGGGGGCGCCACCGCGCGTGACGAAGCCGGGAATGATGGTATGGAACGGACGGCGCGATGGGCCGACAGCGGCGGGATGGCCACGTTCGGCGACAAAGCCGGCACCGCGATTCTGCATGTGGATACCCGTGCCCGGCACGACCACACCCGCACCAAAACCCATGTAGTTGGACTGGATGAAGGACACCATGCGCCCCTCGCTGTCTGCCGCCGTGAGGTAAACGGTGCCGCCCGCCTTTGGTGCGCCGGCGCCCGGATCACCCGCGCGCCCCGGATCAATCAGCGCCGCACGCGCGTCCAGATAATCGCCGGACAGCAGCGCCTCGGGGCCAAAGGCCATCGCGGCCGGATCGCCCACATGCGCGGCGGAATCGGCCAGCGCCAGCTTGGTCGCCTCGATCTGAAGGTGCAGCGCCACCGGATCGTCTGGCCCGAAATCGGCCACCTTGGTCCGGTCGACAAGGCCCAGCGCGATCAGCGCGGCGATGCCCTGCCCGTTGGGCGGAATCTCGTGCAGCTCGGCCCCGCGGAATGGCATCTGGATCGTGCCGCACCAATCGGCCTCGTGGGCGTCCAGATCGCCCTCGCTGATCGCCGACCCATTGGCGCGGGCCGCTTGAGCGATCTTTTCCGCCAAAGCGCCGCGATAGAACGCCTCGCCGCCAGTATCGGCGATCAGCTCCAGCGTCGTTGCCAGCGCCTCATTTCGGAACACCTCGCCCGCGCGGGGGGCCCGCCCGGCGGGCATGAAACATTCGGCAAAGCCCGGCTGATCCTTGAGCAGGGCCGCACCCTTGGCCCAGAGCGCCGCGATGGTGGGCGAGACGGCAAAGCCGCCGCGCGCATAGCCAATCGCAGGCTGAAAGAGCTGCGCAAAGGGCAAGCGCCCATGTTCGCGCGACAGCCGCATCCAAGCCGAAACCGCGCCCGGCACCGTCACCGCATCCCAGCCACGCTGCGGCACGCCGCCGTCAAACTGCGCCTCGGTCCAGGCGGCGGGCGAGCGGCCCGATGCATTGAGGCCATGGAGCTTGTTGCCGTCCCAGAGAATGGCGAACGCGTCCGATCCAAGGCCATTTCCCGTCGGCTCGACCACCGTCAGGCATATGGCCGTGGCCAAGGCTGCGTCGATCGCATTGCCGCCCTCGGCGAGTATCCTCAGCCCGGCCTGCGCCGCCAGAGGCTGCGACGCGGCAACCATGCTGCTGGCGAAAACGGGCGTGCGATGCGTAGGATAGAACGGGGCGTCGGTCATTTTGCGTCTTTCGTTTGGCTTCGGATGCTGTGGCAGTGCAACGTCACTCCGAGCGCCGGAATGGTCAAGACCCCGCCGCCCCCGCGCGGCTGCCATTCGGCGCCGCCCGTGGCCTCGGCGCGTGCGGCGATATGCTCGACCGTCTCGAAGGCAAGCGTGGCATCCACAAAACGGTCCGCACCTTCGGTGATATGGAGGGCAAAGCCACCGCCCGTCACGCGCCAGCCCCCGTCCGCCTGCGCCGCCTCACCTCGCGCCAGCATCGCATAGCGCGCAGCCTCCGCGCCCGGATCGGGGCTTTGCACGCTCATGCCGGTGATGCCGCAAAATCCGTTCGGATGGTCCAGCCACTCTTTGCGCCAGACCAGATCGGGCGTCAGATGCTGGCAGAAATAAACGCGCCCTGCCGGAAACTCGGCAAATGTCATGCGCACATTGTGAAAGCGGGCCATATGCTCCGCACCGTCCAGCGTCACGGGCCGCTCCAGCAGGATCGGCTCTTGCGGGGCAAAGCCCGCATCGCGCAGCCGGGCATAGGTCGCCCGCGCATCCTCAGCGCGAAAGACCAGCCCGCTGAGGCCGATGGGACTGTCCAGCACATCCTGCCGCTGCTTGCCCGTCTCGGGGACGCCCACCAGCTCCAGATAGCTGACCGGGTCCAACATCAGATGATTGATCGAGCCCAGAGAATGATGGCCGCGCGGTGTCAGATGAAACCCCAGATCGGCAAACACCTCGGCCGCCACGTCCATCCCAAGGCGGGTGTTGATGACCAGATGATCCAGTTGCATGACGTGCCTCCGCTTAGATTAGGGCTCTATCTGCACCGCCATGCGTCAGATGTCGAACCAGTTGATCCCCGGCCCAAGGTTGCGCACCAATGCGCGGCCCACCTGCCCTTGGGCACCCCAGGACGCATGGATATGACCGCACAGACAAAGCGGGCTGTGCGACGCGACAATCGCATCGCGGATCGCCGCGCTGCCCTCATGTGCGCCGTTGCTCTGCACATCGGCAGTGCCCAGCGGCGGCGTGTGGGTGATCAGCACAGCGCGCTCGGGACAAGCGGCCAGCATCAGCGCAGCATCAACCTCGGAATGGGCGATGTTCCAGTCGTGGGCCTTACGCCCCGGCACCTCGCCGCCGATGCCAAAGAACGCGGTGCCACCAATGTCCGCGCCGGTGCCGTGCAGATAGGTGATATTGGGCCAGCCATCGCAGAGGCGCGCGATCTCGTCCGGGCTGTCATGATTGCCGTGGACGATCAGAACGGGCGCGCGGCAGGTCGCAAGGATGTCCAGCGTCTCGGCCGCGCCGATCTGTTTGGACGCGAAATCACCGGCGCCCGCCACCACGTCCGCATCCGCGCTGGCATCGACGATGGCTTGGGCCGCCGCCTTGTCGCGGTGCAGATCAGAGAAGGCCAGAATACGCATCCCGGCTCAGGACTGCCGCGCGAAACGAAGCAGCACCGCGCCCGCCAGCATCCCCGCAGTCGCCAAAACCTTGGCCAGATCGAGCCGCTCTTTCAGGAAGAAGACGCCGATGAGCAAGGCAAAGACCACGCTTGTCTCGCGCAGGGCCGTGACCAGCGCGATCGGCGCCTGCGTAAATGCCCATGTTACCAGAGCATAGGCGACAAAGGACCCGCCCCCGCCCAGCACGAAAATGACGCGCCCCGGCCCCGCCATGCGGCGCAGGGTGCCCGGATGGCGTGCCGCGAGGTAGAGCGCCATGAGCAGCGAATTGACCAGCGCCACCCACGCATAAAACCCCAGCGCTGTGCCCGCGATCCGCGCGCCGTAGCCGTCGACCAACGAATAGGCGGCGATGAACATGCCGGTCACGAGGGCCAGCCCCGCCGCACTTCCGTTGCGCAGGCCATCGGCCCGGCGCACGGCGGCAAGGCTGATGATTCCCAGCGCGATGATGGCAATGGCCAGAAGCTCGGCCCCGCTCAGGTGTACGCCCAGCGCCGTCACAGAAACGACCGCCACGATCAGCGGGGCCGAGCCGCGCGCGATCGGATAGACTTGGCTCAGATCACCCGTCTCATAGGCGCGCATGAGGAACAGCTGATATCCCATATGAAGCGCCAGACCGCCGGCCATCCACGGCAGCGCGGCGGCATCCGGCATCGGCGCGATGATGATCGCGACCAGCGCGAATGGCACATGGCCGACCACCACGGCGCCCATCGCAAGCGTCTTGTCGCGGCCGCCCTTGACCGCCGCGTTCCAGATGGCATGCAAGAGGGCGGCGCCGATCACGGCAAGAAAGACGGTCAGGCTCATGTATGGCTCCCTTGTATCGCGGTCACGCTAGGCGGTTTGTGATCGGGTGGGAAGGCCCCGCCCCCAGGCCGCCCTGATCGCCGCACATGACGCAGGCCTTCCGAGCAGAGCTTCAAGAGTGCGCAGCGGCACCCAAGGGCGCCAATCTGCGCTATTCCAAACCGGTGCCGGAGTTGCTAAGCCCGCACCACCCCGAGCCAACCGATGCGAGGCGCCCCATGACCGACATTAAGCTGCACAACACACGCACGCGCAAGAAGGAGGTGTTTACCCCTCTGGATGAGAAAAATGTGCGGATGTATGTCTGTGGGCCCACGGTCTATGACCGCGCCCATCTGGGAAACGCGCGCCCCGTCGTGGTGTTCGACGTGCTCTACCGGCTCTTGCGGCATGTCTATGGCGAGGATGCCGTGACGTATGTGCGCAACTTCACCGATGTCGATGACAAGATCAACGCGCGCGCCGCCGAGAGCGGTCGCAAGATCGGCGACATCACGGAAGAGACGATCCGGTGGTTTCTGGACGACATGGGCGCGCTTGGCGCGCTCCAGCCCGATCAGATGCCGCGCGCGACGCAATTCATCCCCCAGATGGTCGCCATGATCGAGGATCTGATCGCCAAGGGCCATGCCTATGAGGCCGAGGGGCACGTTCTCTTTGCCGTCGAAAGCTACACCGAATACGGCGCGCTTTCGGGCCGCAGCATCGAAGACATGATCGCCGGCGCCCGCGTCGAGGTCGCCCCCTACAAGCGCAACCCGATGGATTTTGTTCTGTGGAAGCCATCCAGCGGCAACCAGCCGGGATGGGACAGCCCTTGGGGCCATGGCCGCCCCGGCTGGCATATCGAATGCTCGGCCATGGCGTATGAACTCTTGGGCGCAAGTTTCGACATCCACGGCGGCGGCAACGACCTGATGTTTCCACACCACGAGAACGAGATCGCCCAAAGCTGCTGCGCCCACCCCGACGGCGGCTTTGCGCAGGTCTGGATGCACAACGAGATGCTGCAGGTCGAGGGCAAGAAGATGTCCAAGTCGTTGGGCAATTTCTTTACCGTGCGGGATCTGCTGGAACAGGGCGTGCCGGGCGAGGTTATCCGGTTCGTGTTTCTATCGACGCATTACCGCAAGCCGATGGATTGGACGGCGGAGAAGGCAAAGGAGGCGGAGGCGACGTTGCGGAAATGGTATGTTCAGGCGGATCGTGCGCTTGATAACGTTAAACCATATCAAGCCGTCGTTTCCGCGCTCGCAGATGACCTGAATACATCAAAGGCTGTCAGCGAAATTCATCAGCTTTCCCACGCGGACGACGCCCCGGCTCTACGCGCCAGCTTGAAACTCTTGGGATTGATGGCGGAGCAGACGCCCTCGTGGGCGGCTGCGCCTGAAGTTGACCTTTCCGGCTGGGAAGACCGCCTCGCAAAGGTCCGGGCCAGCGCGATGGCCAACAAGGAGTTCAGCGAACTCGACCGACTCAAGGCTGCGCTTATCGACGCAGGCATCGAGGTGCGGATGCAAAAAGATCGCGTAGAATTGGTACCGGAGTCCAGTTTTGACCCAGCCAAACTTGAGGCTCTCGAATGAGCGGCGCATATCACGTCGAAAGCCCAGCCGCGCGGCGCCCGACCGCGGGGGGGCGCCGCTTTCCTATGGTCGGTGCGCTTTATGGTGCAAACACATCGGACGGGTGGTCATTGCCCAGACAGGGTAAAAGCGCCCGCCCGGGGGGCGGTCGGGCGCTGCGCGGCGGCGCGCTGGCGCACGCCTTGATTCGGCGCAAAGGGGATTCCGAGTTATGAAACATCGCCTCTCCATCTACGACACGACCCTGCGCGATGGGCAGCAGACGCAAGGCGTCAGCTTCTCAACTGCCGAGAAGCAGCGCATCGCCGAGATGCTCGACAGCCTCGGCGTCGATTACATCGAGGGCGGATGGCCCGGTGCCAATCCGACCGACAGTGCCTTCTTCGACGCTGCGCCGCGGACACGCGCGAAAATGACCGCTTTCGGCATGACCAAGCGCGCGGGGCGCAGCGCTGCCAATGACGATGTGCTCGCCGCCGTGATGAACGCAGGCACCGGCACCGTCTGCCTTGTCGGCAAGGCGCATGATTTCCATGTGGAGCGTGCCTTGGGCATCACCTTGGCGGAAAATACTCAGAATGTCGGCGAGTCCATCGCACATCTGGTCGCCAGTGGGCGCGAGGCGCTGCTGGACGCCGAGCATTTCTTTGACGGCTACAAGGCGAACCCCGCCTATGCGCTCGAGGTGTGCCGCGCGGCCTATGAGGCGGGTGCGCGCTGGATCGTGCTTTGTGATACCAATGGTGGCACCCTGCCGACCGAGATCGGGCGCATCACGTCCGAAGTCATTGCTGCGGGCATCCCCGGCGAGCGCCTAGGCATCCACACCCATAACGACACCGAAAATGCCATCGCCGGATCGCTGGCCGCCATCGACGCGGGCGCGCGGCAGGTGCAGGGCACGCTCAACGGGCTGGGCGAGCGTTGCGGCAACGCGAATCTCACCACGCTGATCCCGACCCTTCTGCTCAAGGAGCCCTACGCCAGCACCTATGAGACCGGCGTGACACTGGACGCGCTCAGGGGTCTCAGCCGCATCAGTCGCAAGCTGGACGATATCCTCAACCGCGTGCCGATGCGGCAGGCGGCCTATGTCGGCGCCTCGGCCTTTGCACACAAGGCCGGGCTGCACGCCAGCGCGATCCTCAAAGACCCCTCGACCTACGAGCATATCGAACCGGCCCTCGTGGGCAATGCGCGCATCATTCCGATGTCCAATCAGGCGGGCCAGTCGAACCTGCGCCAGCGCCTCTTGGAGGCCGGGATCGAAGTCGCGCCCGGCGATCCGGCCCTCGCCCTCATCCTCGACCAGATCAAGGAGCGCGAGGCCGAAGGCTATACCTACGACAGTGCGCAGGCCAGTTTCGAGCTTCTGGCGCGCCGCGCGCTGGGCCAGTTGCCCGATTTTTTCGAGGTCAAGCGCTACAAGGTCACGGTCGAGCGGCGCAAGAACAAGTATGACAAGATGGTCAGCCTCTCGGAGGCGGTCGTCGTGGTAAAGATCGACGGCGAGAAAAAGCTGTCGGTCAGCGAGTCGATGGACGCGCTGGGCTGTGACCGCGGCCCGGTAAACGCCCTGTCCAAGGCGCTGGCCAAGGATCTGGGCCGCTATCAGAGTGCCATCGACGACATGCGCCTCGTCGACTTCAAGGTGCGCATCACCCAAGGCGGCACCGAGGCCGTGACCCGCGTCATCATCGACAGCGAGGACGATCAGGGCCGCCGCTGGTCGACCGTAGGCGTCAGTCCGAACATCGTGGATGCCTCATTTGATGCGCTCCTCGACGCGATCAACTGGAAGCTGCTGCAAGGTGCCTGATCTGGGCCACGATCTAACCGGCTGCGCCGAACTGCTGCGCCGGGGCGACCCGGACCGGTTTCGCGCCGCGATGGCCGCGCCCGTGGCCGCGCGCCGGGTACTTTTTCCCATCTATGCGTTCAACGTCGAAGTGTCTCGCGCGCCCTGGATGACCCAGGAGTCCATGATTGCCGAGATGCGCCTGCAATGGTGGCGCGACGCGCTGGAGGAGATTGCTGAGGGCGGCAAGGTGCGGCGCCACGAGGTGGTGACGCCCCTGGCAGAGGTGCTGGACCCCGAGGGCGCCAGACTGCTCGACGCGCTGGTCGTCGCGCGCCAGTGGGACATCTACCGCGATCCCTTCGAGGACGCGGCCCATCTGACCCGCTATCTGGAGCACACCAGCGGCAACCTGATGCTGGCCGCCGCCCGCGCGCTGGGCAAGGTGGACGCACAGGTGGTGTTGGATGCAGGCTATGCCACCGGCGTCGCGGCTTGGCTGCGCGCCATCCCCGCGCTGGAGGAGGCAGGGCGCATTCCCCTGTTGGATGGCCGCCCCGAGGGGATACGCGCGCTGGCCGAGGACGGGATGCAGCGCCTGCGCGCCGCGCGCGCCCAGCGCGGCAAGATCAGCGCCGAGGCGCGCCCCGCGCTGCTGGCTGCGTGGCAGACGGGCGGAATTCTGCGCCGCGCGGCGGCCCATCCGGCGCGGGTCGCGCACGGCGGGCTGGAGCCTTCGCCGATTCGCTCAGCACTGGGGTTGATGGCGCGCTCGATGACCGGACGGTGGTAGGAACAGCATTCCAGTCACATCACGGCACACCCGTGCGAATTAAAATTTTGTTCCAATCAGGCGCCTCACCTGCAAACAAAACACCCGACTTTTGCCAAGGCGCGGACCAACACACCACGCCCCGCGTCACGTGCTGAACGGCGTTTTGGGGCCCAGAGGGCATGCCAGCGCCGCCCCTCTTCCCAAGGCGGAAATACAGCGCCATATGTTGGTGCATGCTCGACGCGCTCCCCCTCCCGGCCCATGAGTGGCCCATGATCCAGCCCGGTTGGGTCTGGCTGTGCGGTGCCGGTCCCGGTGATCCCGGCCTGCTGACGATCCACGCGCTAAACGCGCTGCGTCAGGCCGATGTGGTCGTTTATGATGCGCTTGTTCAGGAATGCATCCTCGACTGGGCACCGCAGGCGGAAAAGATCTATGCGGGCAAGCGCGGCGGCAAGCCATCAGCGGTGCAGCGCGACATCTCGCTGCATCTGGTCGATCTGGCGCGTGCGGGCAGGCGGGTGCTGCGCCTCAAGGGCGGCGATCCCTTTGTCTTTGGCCGCGGCGGCGAAGAAGCGCAGACGCTCGTGCAGCACGGCATCCCGGTGCGCATCATTCCCGGCATCAGCGCCGGGATCGGCGGGCTGGCCTATGCTGGCATCCCCGTGACCCATCGCGACGTGAACCAGTCGGTAACCTTCGTCACGGGTCACGACCAGACGGGCAACGCGCCCGCCTCGGTCAACTGGAAGGCGCTGGCCGAAGGCTCTCAGGTGCTGGTGATCTACATGGGCATGAAACATGCCGATCAGATTTCTACCGCGCTGATGGAGCATGGCCGCGACCCGGACGAGCCCTGCGCGGTCGTCTGCAACGCAACCACGCCGCAGCAACAGGTGCTTGAGACGACGCTCGGCCGCATGGCCGAAGATATCCGTGCCAGCGGGCTCGAGCCGCCCGCATTGCTGTGCATCGGGCGCTCGGTCCTGATGCGGCAGGTTCTGGACTGGCAGGGCCAGATGCAGGGCGAGCCGGTGCGCGACATGGATCCGCTGGGCCGGGGACTGGCAGCCGAGGTCGCCTAAGGCGCCTTTCGCAACCGCACCTGCCAGACACCTCGCGGAAACCCACCGGGGCCTCTTGCTAAGCCGATTCAACGGGGCTAGCAGTTTGCGGCATGACAGACGCCGCCCTCACCCCAGACGACGCCCGCGCGCGCCGCAACGTCACCGTTCTGGTGCTGGCGCAGGCGTTTTTGGGCGCGCAGATGCCCATGATCTTTATCGTCGCGGGCCTTGCCGGCGATGGTCTTGCGTCCAATCCCTGCTTTGCCACGCTGCCGATCACGCTGACCATCATCGGCTCGATGCTGTCCGCGACGCCAATGTCGGCCATCATGCAGCGCTATGGGCGCAATGCGGGCTTTGTTGTCGGCACGATGGGGGGCGCGCTGGGCGGCGCCGTGGGCGCCTACGGGCTATACACCGCCTCGTTCACGTTGTTTCTGATCGGCAGTTTCCTGACGGGCGTCTACATGAGCGCGCAGGGCTTCTTTCGCTTTGCCGCCGCCGATACCGCCAGCGACGCGTTCCGCCCCAAGGCGATTTCATATGTTCTGGCGGGCGGCCTTCTGAGCGCCATCATCGGGCCCCAGCTGGTCAAGGTGACGGCGCAGTCGATGGTGGTCCCCTTCATGGGCACCTATATCGCGGTCATCGGGCTGAACGTCATTGGCTCGGCGCTGTTTCTGTTTTTGAACATCCCCAAACCGCCCATCCCCAGTGAGGACGCCCCGCGCGGTCGCACCCGGATGGAGCTACTTAAAACGCCGCGCATCGCCGTGGCGGTGATTTGCGCCATGGTGTCCTATGCGCTGATGAACCTCGTCATGACCTCGACACCGCTGGCCGTCGTGGGCTGCGGGTTTGGCCCTAGCCGCGCGGCGGATGTTGTCACGGCGCATGTGTTGGCCATGTATGCACCCTCCTTTTTCACCGGCCACCTCATCGCGCGCTTTGGCGTTGAAAAGATCATGGGGCTGGGTATTGCGCTTTTGGCGGTTGCCGGTGTCGTCGCGCTGCAGGGCGTTGAGCTTGAGAATTTCTTTGTCGCGCTGATCCTCTTGGGCCTTGGCTGGAACTTCGGCTTTATCGGGGCAACATCGATGCTGGCGGGCGCACATGAGCCGCACGAGCGCGGGCGCATGCAAGGGCTCAACGATTTTCTGGTATTCGGCGGCGTCACCGTCGCGTCATTGGCCTCGGGCGGGCTGATGAACTGCGCGGGCGGCACTGCCGAGGCGGGCTGGACAGCCGTCAACCTCGCGATGACGCCTTTCCTCGCGCTCGCCGGGGGCGCATTGATCTGGCTGATGCTGCGAGACCGGCGCGAGGCCTGAGCTGAGCCGCCTCAGCCCAGCCCCAGCTTGTCCGCCATGAAGGCCAGAGCCACCTCCAGACCATCAGGCGCAATGCCGTGGCCGGTGCCCTTCATCACATGAGCGTAGACATCCTTCCAGCCGGCCGATTGCAGCGCCTCGGCGGCCTCGGGCAGCGATTGAGGGGGAACGACCTCATCGGCATCGCCATGCACCAAAAGGATCGGAGGGCGCGAAACCACCTCATCCACCAAAAGCTCGGGGCGCAGCAGGCGACCGGAAAAGGCGACGATCCCCGCCATCTCATCCTCGCGCCGCGGCGCAACATGCAGGGCCATCATCGTGCCTTGGGAAAAGCCAAAGAGAACGACCTGCTCGGGCAGGACATCCTCGTCCACCATCAGCGCATCGAGAAATGCGTTGAGGTCGTCGGCAGCCGCCAGCAGGCCACGCTCGGCCTCTTCCTCGCTGCTGTTGTCGATCCAGGGAATGGGAAACCACTGAAAACCGTTGGGCATGCCCGCCACGTTCTCGGGCGCGTCGGGCGCGACAAAAAGGGTATCGGGCAAATGCTCGCCCAAGGGATCGGCAAGGCCCAGAAGGTCAGGGCCATTGGCCCCATAGCCATGCAAGAAGACCACGATGGATTTCGTTTCGCCCGAAATCGGCTCTCTGCGGCCAGCGCTAAGTACTCGCGTCATCTGATGCCTTCCCTTTGTTTTGCAATCCGGTAGTAGGCCCAAAGAAGCCGCGCGGCAACCGACCTATAGGGGCTCCAATCCGCGGCCATGGCCCGCATCGCCCGCTCTTTCGGGCGTTCGGGCAGATCATAGAGGATGCGCGCGGCCTCTTGCAGGGCCAGATCGCCATGGGCAAACACATCGGCGAGGCCAAGGCTGAACATCGCATAAATCTCGGCCGTCCAGGTGCCAATGCCGGGCACGGCAGTCAGCGTTTGCAGCACCTCCTCCGTCGGCGCGGCGCGCAGCGCGTCATAATCGATGCCGGCGCGGGCCAGCTCCTGCGCATAGCGGATCTTCTGCCGGCTGAGACCAGCGGTGCGCAAGCCGTCCTCGCCCGCCTGCAAAACCGGCGCGGGCGCGGTCAGCCCCGCCTCCTGCATCCGCCCCCAGATGGCGCTGGCCGAGGCAACGCTGACCTGCTGGCTGACGATGGCGCTCAGCAACTCGGCAAATCCGTCCGGCCTGCGCCTCAGCGGCAGCGCGCCCGTTTCGGCATAGGCGCGCGCCAGATGCGGGCAGAGTGCGCAAAGCTCATCTGCATCTGCCGCCACATCGGCGTCCGTCTCGATGATCCGCAGGCTCATGGCGCGCAGGCCCTGCAGGCCCATGCCAGCGCCTCTGCCTCGGTCTCGACGCAAGGCGCGTCGGGCGGTGCGGGGCGCGCGATCATCGCCGCGCGGATACCCAGCGCGCGGGCGGCGGTCAGCTTGGTCTCGGCCCGCGCGCTGCCGGCATTGCGCAGGACCAGCCAGTCGATGCCAAGACGTTTGAAGAGCAGGGTCTCCTCCTCCACCGGAAAGGGCGGCTCCTGCACCAGCCATTCGCCGTTCGGCAACGGGCACGGCACACCGGGCGCGCCAATCTGGCGGCAATAGATGTGGCAGGTATCCAGCGCGGCATATGCCTCCAGCCCTTCGCGGCCCGTCGCCACCAGAACGCGGCTCCCCGGCGGAATATGCCGCACGGCATCCGCGTCACTGGTCACATGGGTCCAAAAATCGCCCGGCTGCGCGCGCCATTCGGGGCGGCGTAACAGGCAATAGGGCAAGCCGTTTGTCATGGCATGCTGCGCAGCATGGTGCGAGATTTCCACGGCGAAGGGATGACTGGCATCCAGCACCGCTGCTGGCCGAAGGGTGGCGAGGCAGTCAGCGAGGGCGCTGCCATGCACCGGCGCGGGCCACGCGCGGCCCATACGCGTTCCCTCGGGCTGCCAGATGGTGAAGTCAATTCCACGCGCCGCCAGCCCGGCGGCGACCCCGCGCGCCTCGCCCGTCCCGGCCAACATCAGCAGGGTCACGGCAGGCACCGACGAAAGGCAGGGCTGGGGCAGATCATGAGGGTGAGTTTAGCGAGGGTGCGGCCCCGCGCCAATCGCCAAAAGCGGGCACACCCTGCAAAGCACGCCCTCTCCGGCCGCACACAAATGGCAGATTGCCGAGAAAATTCAATGGCTTCTTTACGACGGCATCCAACGCATGAAAAAGAGCGGGCACACGGCCCGCTCTACAAGTATCAGCTGACTGAAGTGGCGCTTAGACGTGCGCCTTGGACCCGCGCGGACCTGCAAGCAGCCATATGATAAAGCCGAGGATCGGCAGGATCAGGATCAGCAGTGTCCAAAGCACTTTCTTGCCGGTGGATGCGGCAGAGGTCAGCACCTGATAGATCGCATAGATATCCGCGATCAGGACGATAATTCCGAATAGTCCAAATTCCATGGTAGATCTCCTATCTTTCGATTGGAGATACAACGTGAATGTGAGCGGTCCGGTTCCGACGAAGCGCGCCTACTTCTTGCGCCGCTTCACGTTCCCGCCCCGCTGCCCCGGCTTGCCAGCCGTCGAGCGGCCACGCGTCTTGGACCCTGCGGCGACAGCTTCGTCCACCGCAGTCTGGCGCGCCAGGGGGTCGTCGGAAATCGCCAGATCGACCGCCTCGAGGCGTTTGACCTCGTCGCGCAGGCGCGCGGCCTCTTCGAATTCGAGGTTCTCGGCGGCCTTGCGCATGTCGGTGCGCAGACCGTCCAGATGCGCCTGCAAATTGGCACCATGCAGCGGCTTGTCGACCTTGGCGGTGACGCGGTTCATATCCACATCGCCCTTGTAGAGCCCGGCGAGGATATCCTCGACGTTCTTCTTGACCGTCGCGGGCGTGATGCCGTGCTCTTCGTTATAGGCGATCTGCTTGGCGCGGCGGCGGTCCGTCTCGCCCATCGCGCGCTCCATGCTGCCGGTGATCCGGTCAGCATACATGATCACGCGCCCCTCTACGTTTCGCGCGGCGCGCCCGATTGTCTGGATCAGCGAGGTTTCCGAGCGCAGGAAGCCTTCCTTGTCAGCGTCGAGGATTGCGACAAGGCCACATTCGGGGATGTCCAGGCCCTCGCGCAGCAGGTTGATGCCGATCAGCACGTCGAACGCCCCAAGCCTCAGATCACGCAAGATCTCGATCCGCTCGATCGTGTCGATTTCCGAGTGCATGTAGCGCACCCTGATGCCCTGCTCATGCATGTATTCGGTCAGATCCTCGGCCATCCGTTTGGTCAGGGTGGTGACCAGCGTGCGAAAGCCGTCGGCAGCGACGCGGCGCACCTCGTCCAGCAGATCATCCACCTGCGTCTCGACCGGGCGAATTTCGATCACCGGGTCCAACAGGCCAGTCGGCCGGATGACCTGTTCGGTAAAGACGCCGCCAGTCTGCTCGATCTCCCATTTGGCGGGCGTCGCGCTGACAAAGACGGACTGGGGCCGCATCGCATCCCATTCCTCGAATTTGAGCGGGCGGTTGTCCATGCAGCTGGGCAGGCGAAAGCCATGCTCGGCCAGCGTGAATTTGCGGCGATAGTCGCCTTTGTACATCGCGCCGATCTGCGGCACCGACACATGGCTTTCATCGGCAAAGACGATGGCGTTGTCGGGGATGAACTCGAACAGCGTGGGGGGCGGCTCGCCCGGAGCGCGGCCCGTCAGGTAGCGCGAGTAATTCTCGATCCCGTTGCAGACGCCGGTCGCCTCCAGCATCTCAAGATCGAAATTCGTGCGCTGCTCCAGCCGCTGCGCCTCAAGCAGTTTGCCCTCGCCTACGAGTTGATCGAGCCTGACGCGCAGCTCTTTCTTGATGCCCAGAATGGCCTGCTGCATCGTCGGCTTTGGCGTGACGTAGTGGCTGTTGGCGTACACGCGGATCTGCTCGAAGCTGCCGGTCTTCTCGCCCGTGAGCGGATCAAACTCGGTGATCGCCTCCAGCTCGTTCCCAAAGAAGCTGAGCCGCCATGCGCGATCCTCAAGGTGAGCTGGGAAAATCTCGAGGCTGTCGCCCCGCACGCGAAAACTGCCCCGCTGGAAGGCGGCATCGTTCCGCTTGTATTGCTGGGCCACCAGATCGGCCATCACCTGCCGCTGGTCGTAATCGGTGCCCACCTTCAGATCCTGGGTCATCGCGCCGTAGGTCTCGACGCTGCCGATACCGTAGATGCAGCTGACCGAGGCGACGATGATCACATCGTCCCGCTCCAACAGGGCACGCGTGGCCGAGTGGCGCATGCGGTCGATCTGCTCGTTGATCTGGCTCTCCTTCTCGATGAAGGTATCACTGCGCGCGACATAGGCCTCGGGCTGGTAGTAGTCGTAATAGCTGACGAAATACTCGACGGCATTATTGGGAAAAAACCCCTTGAACTCGCCATAGAGCTGCGCCGCAAGCGTCTTGTTCGGGGCAAGGATGATGGCAGGGCGCTGCGTTTCCTCGATCACCATCGCCATCGTGTACGTCTTGCCCGTACCAGTCGCGCCCAAGAGCACCTGATCGCGGTCGCCGTCCTTGATCGACTGGCTGATCTCGGCAATGGCCGTGGGCTGATCGCCTGCGGGCGAGAACTCACTGACCATCTCAAAGCGCTTGCCGCCCTCCAGCTTGAGCCGTTCGCGCACATCGGGCGCGGGGTTGGCCAGAACGGCGGGCTGGCTGTCGGAATGGGCGTAGGGCATATCTGAACATCCTCAGGGCGGCGTGCGTCACACTTGATGCTTTTTACGCGCCATTCAACCCACGGGCGCGCCGCACCATGGATGGAAACTTGTTTATCTGCGGCGCGATGCGCCATATACAAGGCACGGCGATACATACCCCAGTCTGGATAGATCCATCATGCAGCTCGTTCTTCACGCAGGCGCCCACATAACCGACGAAGATCGCCTGCTGAAATGCCTGACGGCCAATCAGACCATGCTGGCCGAGCGCGGCACTGAGGTGCCTTATCCCAAGCAGTACCGCCGCCTTCTGCGCGATGTCCTCCATGCCGCGCCCAGCGGTCTGGCCGAGGACACGCGCGAGGTGCTGATGGATGCCTTGGGCTTTGACGAGGCGCCCGACCGTCTCATCCTGTCCAATCCGGGCTTTTTCGGAACGCCCAAGATGGCGGCATCGGGCGGGGATTTCTATACCGCCGCCGCCGGGCGCACGCAGGTCTTTCGCCAGATCTTTGCCGGGGACGAGATCGAGATGTTCTTTGCCATCTGCAACCCGGCGACCTTCCTGCCCGCCATCATGGCCCAGACCAAGTTCGACAGCCTGCGCGCGTATCTGGGCGGCGTCGATCCGCGCGAAATGCGTTGGTCGGCAATGATCGAACGTGTGCGCGGCGCCATTCCCGATATTCCCATCACCGTCTGGTGCAATGAGGACACACCCCTGATCTGGGGCCAGATCCTGCGCGAGATGGCGGGCGTCGAGCCGGGCCTGCCGCTAATCGGCGAGCATGCCCTGCTGCGCGAAATCATGACGCCCACCGGCATGGCCCGCTTTGAAAGCTATCTTGAACAGCATCCCGGCATGACCGAGATGCAAAAGCGCCGTGTCATCTCGGCCTTTCTGGACAAGTTCGCCAATGACGATGCCATCGATCAAGAGCTGGACCTGCCCGGCTGGACCGACGAATTGGTCGACGAATTGAGCGACCTTTACGACGAAGACGTCTACCGCATTGGCCGCATGCCCGGCATCACGCTCATCACACCCTGAGCGCGCCCGATCGCCGCTTGCCAAGCCTGCAACCCCCTGCTAAATGCCAATCCGGCGCCCCTATAGCTCAGCTGGTAGAGCAACTGATTTGTAATCAGTAGGTCCGCGGTTCGAGTCCGTGTGGGGGCACCATTTAATTCACCTAAGACGTTGCTTTATATTAATAAAATGTGATGTGCTTTTTTACGCATCCCCCCAAATATCCCCCCTAAGAGCGGCGATGAGGTCGGGTTATGGGCAAATCTATCGCCTCAGCCGAATCGCGCGCTCCACGGCCCAGCGCGTTCACCAATTTCCGCAAAGCGATTGCATCAACGCTACGCGCGCCGTGCTTCCAGTTCGGATGTTCAGCCCCAGCTTTCACACCGCCCCTTGCGCCGTGCATCCGGCATACCTTCCAGCCGCGAACCGCAGGGGCATGGCATGGCTTTCCGGTGCGTTTGGATTTTGCGGTGCATCGCGGTGCATCGTGTGCCCTTTGCATGGGGTTAGCGTCACTTTTCATGTTTGCCCCCCGCTTGCACGTTTCCGACGATAGCTTGCCCGCCGTCTGCGACACTGACGTGTTGCACCGTCACTGTCTGGTTACCCCCGTTGCGATGTTTTCGCAGCGCTTCCATTTGGGCCGTAAACGTTCGCGCCAGCTTGTTCACCGCCCGCTCCAAAAACTCAAGTTGTGGCGTTGTCTGTGCGTTGGCCAAGAGCATCGAAAAGCGCATCATCGCCGTATGCGTCGCTGCCATCTGTGTCGCCAGCAATGATTCCACAGCGTCCCTCGGCTTGATTTCAATAGCTATTCCAAGCGCACGGTTTCCATCATCTACGTCCGTTGTCTTGCTGCCTGCGAGCTGCAGGCAGTTGTATGCGCGTTCGGTTGCAAACTCGATGGACGTCCCGCCAAATGCGTTGCTAATCATCTCACCTGACACAAGGCGCAGCACGCATGTGCCGTCATCATTCAATGCAAATTCCGGTAGTTTTTTGCCCTCTGCGCTTGGCAGGTTTTCGACTTCGTCAGTCATTATTGCCTCCAAAATTTGAACCTTCACGCTTGAAAAACCAAGTTCGGGATAAGCCACACCAGCGCCGCCCGTTCGGCCCGTGCCGTTCCCATGCGGTCAGCCTGCGCCATTCGTCCAGCGACACGACACGCCCCGTCCAAGTCGTCACACGGCCCCCGGCTGTTTGGTCATAAGATTCGATTTCCGAAGCGCTGGGCGTTGCGACACTCGCGACATTTGCGACATTCGCGGCGATGTGCCGGGCCGGTGTCGCAGAAGTCGCGGTTGTCGCTGGGGGCGCTGCTACATCCGCTACAATCGCTACAAAGGGGCGCTGTGTAGCAGATGTAGCAAGTGTAGCAGGGGGGCAGGTGTCGCTTTCACGGCCCCCGCCCAGCTTTGCGAGTTCGGCTTGCGCATCAAACCACATCACTTGCCCCCTTCACTACCTTTGGCCAAGCATTCGTCCGTCCGGAGTGAAATCCTTCAATATCTGAGTAGATTCCGACCCTATAAACGGAAACACCCGAACCATAAATGTTAAGTGACGGCAGGGCCTCCCTCCTGCGCCGTTGAAACTTGGCGAGGCTTTCTGTTGGCGTTCTCCAATTTAACCGACAGACGGCTTCGTCCATTTTCGAAGCGGCGTGGAAATCCGGACTAGGGTCAAACCACATCGCCACCGCCCCGCACGATGCGCCATGCTTCGGCCCGCGCCGCCCCGCGCACAATCGCGCCCTCATCCAGTCGTGCCAGCCATCCATGCTTCTCGAGGATGCCCAGCGCGGCCCGCGCTTTCGGTGTCTCGCGCAAGGCGTTCGGCCCCATTTGCACCACGTCGCGTGTCATCACGTCAGGATGCGACCAGCCTGCGCTTGCGTATGAACATTTTAGCGGTTTAGGCACTGCGGATCGAGTTTTGGTGGAGTTGCGCATAGATCGAGACGCATGCTTCGCTGCCAAACGGGACGTTGCCATCGCAAGCGAGACTGATGTCAGGTTGCATTTCAAAAGCTGGCCTTCAGTGACGGTCATGCCGCTTTAGGCAAAGGACTATTTGAAACGGGTTTTCACGGCAAAGCCGGATTCCGCATAGCGCATCCCATCGACGATCGCCGCAGGCTCAAGCGTGGCGGCAAACCCCTATGACTCTCGCCCATCACCACCGCAAATGATGTGCACGAATCGGGTCAGTTAAGAGCCGCTCACGTCGCCTGACAGAATGAGCGCCGTTGCTCTTTCTAGCCCGCCGTCCAACCGCCATCGACCAGCAGATGCGTGCCAGTGATCATTGCGGCCGCGTCCGAGCAGAGGAACACGGCCGGCCCCATCAGGTCGGTCACCTCTGCGACGCGGCCCAGCTTGATCTTGGCCTCGATCCACGCGCGCTTTTCGGGGTCGGCAAAGGTCGGCTCGGTCAGGGGGGTGCGGATGAAGGTCGGACATAGCGTGTTGATGCGCACATTGAAGGGGCCAAATTCGATCGCCATCGCCTTGGTCATGCCTTCCACAGCGTGCTTCGACGCACAATAGACCGCTCGGTCAATGCCGCCCACATGACCCATCTGGCTGGAGACATTGAGGATCGCGCCACCACGCGGCCGCATGGCGCGGGCTGCCGCCTGGCTGAGGAAGTAGGCGGCGCGCAGGTTGACGTCCACGACCGCGTCGTAATCCTCGGGCGCCGTTTCGAGCGCGGGGCCGTGCCGAGCAAGGCCCGCCGAGTTGACCAGGATGTCGAGTTGGTCAAAACCTTCGATGGCCTGCCGCGTCGCCCCGGCGTCGGTGATGTCCAGGGCGAGCGCATCGGCGCTGTGACCGGCCTCGCGCAACGCCTGGGCCACCTCTTCCAACGGGCCTTGGGTGCGCGCTGCCAGCGTCACATGGGCACCCGCCTCGGCCAGCGCGGCGGCAAGGGCCAAACCGATGCCGCGCGAGGCACCCGTGACAAGCGCGCGCTTGCCGTCCAGACGCATCGACGGGGTGCGGGGCAGGTCCATCATCTGCGCGCCGGTCATTCGCGCACGAGGGGCGCGCCTTCGCCATAGGGGACGTTGATCCCGCCATAGCGGCGCACGCGGATGTTGCACTGCTCGGCATGGCCGACAAAGCCCTCCAGCATGCACAGGCGCGACCCATAAGCGCCGACCCTGGCCGCCGCCTCATCAGTGGTAACGCGCTGGTAGCTGTGGGTTTTCAGAAACTTGCCGACCCAGAGACCGCCCGTATAGCGACCCGCCTTCTTTGTCGGCAGGGTGTGGTTCGTGCCAATCACCTTGTCGCCATTGGCCACGTTGGTGCGGGGCCCGAGGAAAAGCGCCCCGTAGCTGTGCATATGCTCCAGAAACCAGTCGTCGCGGTCCGTCATCACCTGCACATGCTCGCTCGCGATGTCATTCGCGACCTCCAGCATCTCGTCGTAGGTGTCGCAGACGATCATTTCGCCATAGTCGCGCCACGAGGCACTTGCCGTCTCGGCGGTGGGCAGGATCTGAAGCAGGCGGTCGATCTCTGCCAATGTCGCATCGGCCAGCTTGGGCGAATTTGTGACCATGACCGCGGGCGAATTATAGCCATGCTCGGCCTGACCCAGAAGGTCAGTGGCACACATCTCGGCGTCCACCGTTTCGTCGGCAATCACCATTGTCTCGGTCGGCCCGGCAAAGAGGTCGATGCCGACGCGGCCATAAAGCTGGCGCTTGGCCTCGGCGACAAAGGCGTTGCCGGGACCGACCAGCATGTGCACGGGGTCAATCGTCTGGGTCCCCAGCGCCATGGCGCCGACAGCCTGCATGCCGCCCAGCACATAGATTTCATGCGCCCCGCCCATATGCTGCGCGGCGACGATGGCGGGGTGCGGCGCCCCCTTGACCGGCGGCGCGGCCGACACGATGCGCGGCACGCCCGCGACCGACGCGGTCAACACTGACATGTGGGCGCTTGCAACCATGGGAAACTTGCCACCCGGCACGTAGCAGCCGACGGATTGCACCGGGATGTTCTTGTGACCCAGAATGACGCCGGGCATCGTCTCGACCTCGATATCGGTCATCGACGCGCGCTGTGCCTCGGCAAACCTGCGGATCTGCTTCTGCGCAAACTTTATGTCGTCCATCTCCTGCGCGGTCACTTTTTGCATCGCCGCTTCGATCTGGCTGGGCGTCAGGCGGAAATCATCGGGTGCGTAGCCGTCGAACTTCTCGCTCAATTCGCGAATAGCTTCATCGCCGCGCGCCTCAATATCGGCCAATGTGCTCTCGACAATGCCGCGCACCTTTGCGTCATCCTCGCTGCGCTCCGCCTCGGATTTGCCGCGCTTGAGATATCTAATCGTCATCTTCATCTCCATTCGAAAAACATCTGACTTCGGCCAGACCCGAACCAAGCTCACGTCAAGCGCAAGGCCAGATCCGCAAAGGCAATTGGCTGGCCATCAAGGCGGAGGCCCGATATCCTCTGTATGTCCCAGCCCGGATCACGGTTTGCCGCCGCAGGCTGGGACACAGACTTTCCCAAGCTTTTCCCACATCAAAACGCAGATGCCCAACTCCAAATCGGGGGCGTTTCAAAAAAGCCGCTTACCACAAGCGCTCGAGTCCGAACTCCCGGAGACGGGGCGATACGGTTTTCAATCCTCCGCATATTTTTTGTCGAATTCCCAAACATCTGGAAATCCGATCAGTTTGTTGAACTCCTCAAAGGAGTAAAGCGGCGAACGCTCGGTCGTTCTGCCATTCTCTAGCAGGTCTGCGTAGACGTTTTCCAGTGCCGCGCCAGCCGCTAGAAAACCTGCCCCCGGAAAGATGGCGATGTTGTAGCCCATTTCCTCCAGACCGGCCTTGGACAGGATCGGGGTCTTGCCACCCTCCACCATGTTGGCCAGCGTCGGAGCGTCAATCTCGGCATTGACCCGGCGCATCTCATCTTCCGATTCAACGCTTTCGACGAAAACGACATCAGCTCCGGCCTCCTTGAACGCTTTGCCCCGGCGGATCGCCTCATCCAATCCCAGCGCAGTGCGGGCGTCAGTACGTGCGATGACCAAGAAGTCATCTGAACTGCGGCTGTCGCAAGCGACCTCGATCTTGCGCAACATCTCGTCGAGCGGCACGACCTTGCGGTTCGGAGTGTGGCCACATTTCTTGGGGAACTGCTGATCCTCCAGCTGGATGGCGGCAACCCCTGCCTGCTCGTAGCCTTTCACCGTGTGGGCCACATTGAGCAGCCCTCCATACCCGGTATCAGCGTCTGCAATCAGCGGCGTCTTGGTCATCATCGCGATGCGGCCTGCCCGCTCGACCATATCACGGTACGTGGCGATCCCTGCATCCGGCAGTCCAAGATAGCTTGCGACCGTGCCGTATCCGGTCATGTATAACGCCTGAAATCCCATCCAATCGGCCATGAGCGCCGAGATCAGATCATAAACACCTGGGGCGAGGACGAATTCGCCATCCGTCAGCATCTGTTTGAGCGTCTTGGTCATCTTTTTTCCTTATAGTTGATGGGGTCCGGCCAGCCAGGGGCGTGACTGCCTATGCTGACTTTCAAAGGTTTCGATCTTGGACAGGCTGCGCAATGTATCGGATGTCTCCGACAATCCATTGAGCAGGCATTCCTTGCGATATGGATCTATCTCGAACGTATAGGAGAGATTGCCGCAAACCACCGTTTGCGCGTCCAGATCCACGGAGATTTCAGTACCCGGATTGCCGCTCAGCGTGGTGCAGAGCTGGTCTACCGTCGCCTGCGGTGTCGGGATCACCAGCAGCCCATTCTGAAGCGAATTTCCATGAAAGATATCGGCAAAACTGGGCGCGATCACCACCCGGAAGCCATAGTCGGCCAGCGCCCAGACGGCATGTTCCCGCGACGACCCGCAGCCGAAGTTGTCGCCAGCAACTAGGATCGAGGCGGTATCGAAAGGCGACTGATTCAGGACAAAATCCGGGGCTGCCGTGCCGTCAGACTCATAGCGCAGATCGGAGAACAGCGCATCGGCAAAGCCATCCTTGCGCGCGCGAAAGAGGTAGCGGGCCGGCACGATCAGGTCAGTGTTGATATTGGACTTCGGCAGCGGCGCCGCGACGCCTCGGTGGGACTTGAAAGGTTGCATGAGGCCTCCTCAGAGCTTGCGGACATCAGCGAGATGGCCGATGACGGCCGCCGCGGCGGCCATGGAAGGGCTGACCAGATGTGTCCGGCTGCCGCGGCCCTGCCGGCCTTCGAAGTTGCGGTTCGAAGACGAGGCGCAGCGCTCGCCCGGTGGCACCAGGTCGCCGTTCATGGCGACACACATGGAGCAACCCGGATCGGTCCACTCGAAACCAGCCTCGGTAAAGATGCGGTCGATCCCTTCTGCCTCGGCTTGAGCCTTCACCTGGCCGGAGCCGGGCGTGACAAAGGCCGGCACCTGCGCCTTGCGACCCTTTGCGATGGCGGCGGCGGCACGCAGATCCTCGATGCGGCCGTTCGTGCAGGAGCCGATGAATGCGCGGTCGATCGAAATGTCTGTCAGCTGCATTCCCGCAGTCAGTCCCATGTATTCGAGGGCGTGGGAAATCCGTTTCCGTTCGTCATCGGTGTCCGCGATGGACGGGTCGGGAACTGTGCCAGTGATTGGCAACACGTCCATAGGGGAGGTGCCCCACGTGACCATCGGCGCGACCTCGTCGGAATGCATCGAGACCTCTTGGTCGAAAACGGCATCATCATCGCTGACCAATGTGCGCCAATGCGCGACGGCTTGGTTCCATGCCGCGCCCTTGGGGGCGTAGTCGCGACCCTCGATGTAGGAGAATGTGGTCTCGTCCGGGGCGATCATGCCTGTGCGCGCGCCCGCTTCGATGGTCATGTTGCACACCGTCAGGCGACCCTCCATCGACAGTCCGCGAATGGCGGATCCGGCATATTCGATCACATGGCCGGTGCCGCCACCGGCACCGATCTTGCCGATGAGTGCGAGTATCAGGTCCTTGGCCGTCACGTTCGGGCCCAATGTGCCGTCGATTGTGACCCGCATCTGCTTGGGTTTGCGCTGCCAGATTGTTTGCGTTGCCAGAACGTGGGCGATTTCGGATGCACCAATACCAAATGCCAAAGCGCCGAGGGCGCCGTGGGTGGCGGTATGGCTATCACCGCAGACCAAAACGCACCCCGGCAAAGTGATGCCAAGCTCTGGCCCCGCGACGTGCACGATGCCTTGTTTGCGCGCGCCCGGGCCGAAACTGTCAAAGCCCCAACGCCTCGACTCGGCAGCCAGCCGGTCCACCATCTGATCGAATCTCGGTTTGCGCTGCGCTGCGGAATTGCCGGTTGCGACATAGTGATCGGCAAGGCCAAAAGTCAGGTCAGGGCGGCGCAAGGCATGACCTTCCTCCTCCATCTTGTCAAAGCCTTGCGAGGTGGCGTCATGGACAATGTGGCGGTCCACGAACAGAAGTGTTGCGCCATCGGGGCGCTCCATCACGCTGTTCGCGGTCCAGATCTTCTCGAAAAGTGTGGTGCCCATCAGACCTCTCCGTTCATGTTCATTTTTTCTCGATCTGCTTCACCAGGCGTGCGTTCAGGCGCCGCATCGCAAGCGGCGTCAGGACCGCAAGAACGAGGAGAACCAGAAGCGTGAGCGAAATCGGGCGCTCAATGAAAATGCCCAGATCGCCACGTGACAGCTGCCATGTGCGCAGCAGGTTTCCCTCCATCATGCTGCCAAGCAGGATGCCGATGACCATGGCCACAGCCGGATAGTTGTAATGCTTCATGATCAGCCCGAGGATAGCGGCCGCAGTCAGTGTGATTGGGCCGACCATGGTCCCCGAAAGTGCGTAGGATCCCAGAACGGTCAGAATGGTGATTGCCGGAAGCAGGTAGCGCAAAGGCACCTTTACGATGGTCACTGCGACACGCAGGAACAGAATGCCGACCGCCGCCAGCATCAGCGCCTGGATCAGGTTCCCGCCGATGATGGCATAGACGATGTCTTTGTTGTCCGAAATGAACCGCGGCCCGCCGGTCACATTGTGCATGGCAAATGCCCCAAGCATGATAGCCGTGCCCGCGCCGCCGGGAATGCCCAACGCGAGCAGCGCGACCATTGAGCCGCCTTCCGACGAGGAGTTTGCGGATTCCGCCGCAATCACGCCGTCGGGGTTGCCAGTACCAAAGCTATCTGGATCCTTGGATACACTGCGCGCGAAGGAGTAGGACACGAGGTTCGCCACGGTCGAACCCACGCCAGGAACTGTCCCGACAAAAGCCCCGATGAGACCGCCACGGAAAATCATCCCCCACCTTTTGAATGCTCCGAAAAATCCTTTGGCTATCAGCGATAGCTTTACCTGCCTGGCCGAGGCGTCTGCGACGATGTAATCCTTGCGAGCGAGGCCAAACAACTCGGACGCTGCGAAAAGGCCGATGATGGCGGCGGTCGTGGAAATGCCATCAAGCATATACATCGAGCCCATTGTTCCGCGCATTACACCCGACGAACTCATGCCCATCGTGCCGAGCATCAAGCCGACAGCGCCGGCAAGGATACCCCGCCAGAAGTATTTTCCTGACAGCGCGGCGATGAGAAGCAAGCCCGCGACAGCAATCAAGAATAGCTCCGGTGCCCCAAGTTGCAGCACGAAGCGCGAAATGGGCTCCAGCAATATGAAGAGAAGCGTGTAGCCTATCACTGTCCCAACCGTGGAGGCGGCAAGGGCAAGGCCAAGCGCTTCGTTATGTCGGCCCTGCCGCGCCATGGGGTATCCATCGAAACAGGTGGCGATTGCCGCCGTCGTTCCGGGCACGTTCATCAGGATCGCCGGCACCGAGCCACCAAAGCCGCCCCCGGTGAAAATTGCGGTCAAGAACAGGATCGCCGACAGGAAATCCATGTAGAGCGTAAAGGGCAGAAAGACCGCCATCGCAATAGGCACGGACAGTCCCGGCAAGACGCCAAAGACGAGCCCGATGATCAGACCAATCGGCACGACGAACCAGGCGGAGGGCGTGCTGACAAGAAGCGAAATGGCGTCGCTGACGGCGTTCAGGTCAAACATGGGAGCTCACAGGAACAAGGTCGGGACTGGGATGGAAAGCACGTGTTCCAGCGCCCAGACCGGCAGCAATCCAAAGATCAGCGAGAATACGAGAACGGCGATCCAGTTGCGCGCGCCCTGCATCACCATGCTGGCCGCAATGAACACGACCGTTGCCACGTCAAAGCCAATGAATGGCATTGCGATAACGTATACCGCCATGCCGACGGACGCGCCGAACGTTCCATAGCGTTGCTGAAAAGTGTCCCTTGGCTCATCGTCCGGGACGGCAACGTCAGTGCCGCGCATCATGCTTCGGATCACCGAAAAGGCGATCAGTACAACGAATACGAGGACGATCGCACTCGCAGGCGCTATCAACAGCATGTTCTGGATCTTGGATTGCGCGGCAAAAGCGTCGCGTGCATACCAGATCGCGTATGCAGCGAACCCGGCAAGCAAAAGCAGATGCCCGGCACCGCCTGTCAGATGTCGTTTCAGCTTGTCCATGTCACCCCCCCCGATGCCGGTCGCCGCGCATGGAGAGCGCGACGACCGGGCTTGACGTTGATCACTCGAGTTTGTCGACGTACTGCGAAAAGATCTTGTAGCTTTCGTTCAAGCTCTCTGTCGTCGCCTCGGGGCCCATCCATTCGCCACCGATCTGACCCTCTGCAATAAATTGCTTGAAGTCGTCGCGCTCCAGCATGCGCTTGTAGGCGTCGACCAGTTGCTGATAAGTCTCTGGGTGGTTTTCCTTGAAGGAGGTCTGCACGGTAAGGGTCCGCAGATCTGCGGCGAGTATCGGTATTTCGACATCGAATTCCGCCAGGACCTCGTTGATGTTGGGCGCGGCCCAGATGTCGTCCGGCTCTTCCTTGATGACAGCAAGCGCGCGCACGTCGTCGGCGATGACAGAAGACCCCAGACCCGAGATGACCGAGAACGTCACCTGATTTCCGGCCAGAGCTGTGCGCATCGGCGCGCCGCCGTCATAGCTGACGAAGGTGACCGCGTCGCTGGACAGGCCCAGACGCTCCAGCATGATCAGGGTGGCAAGATGGCCGCCGTCGCCGTTGATGATGGCCGAGCTGGCCTCGCCCGGATTGTCGATGATGAACTGGACGAGTTCTTCGCCGGTCTGGAAAGGCTGATCCTTGTTCACCAGAAAGACATAGTAGTCCTGCCATTGCCCGTTGATAAAACTGAAGTCCTCCCAGTCCAACGCGCCCTGATCCCGAAGGATGTTGGAAATCAGGTAGGGGTTGACTGGCGAGACCAGCGCGACAGACCCATCGTCCGGTTGTTGCTGAAACCAGGTGTGGCCAAGCGCGCCCGACCCGCCTGCACGGTTTACCACGGTCACCGGTACGCCAAGTTCTTCGGGCAGGTAGGACGAAATGGCGCGGGCCATGCGATCGGCAGATCCACCCGGGTTGAACGGAACAATGATGCTGAGTTTGCCGGGCTCATAGCTGTCCTGCGCAGCGGCCGGAACAGCCAGACCGATTAATGCAGCGCCCAGTGTCATTGCGCCGACGATGCTCTTGAAGCTCGCGCGGCGGCTTGGTTCCTTCGTCATGTCTTTCTCCCATTGAAAAATTTTCAAAAGCGGGAACCGACATGGTTCGGCCCTCCTCCCGCAGGAGAAAATTTATTGATCGTATACAATCAGTCAAGTAGTATCTTAATCGAGAGCGATTTTGCTCTATTTTGTATGCAATATGAGTAAGGTGTGATGGCGACAGCCAAGACAACAAGTCAAAAGACAGCTTCGGTGCGTGTGTATGAACAGGCCCGCAATCAGATTTCCGTCGGCGCTCACAAGGTCGGCGACCGGCTGACCGAAGGCGCCTTGGCCGAACAGTTCGGCGTATCGCGCACGCCGGTGCGCGAGGCGTTGCAGCGGCTTGCCAGCGAAGGCTTTGTCGAGCTTTCGCCCCATGCAGGTGCCTTGGTCAAAGGCTGGTCGCGGCGTGATGTGCGCGAGGTGTTCGAGATCCGCGCCCATCTGGAAAGCATGGCCGCCGGTCTGGCGGCGCGCCACGCGACCGCTCAGGATGTGGCGCTGCTGCAATCCTTGTGCGACACGATGAAACAGTTGTCGCAAGCGCCGACGCGCGACGTTCCGCAAATTTCGGAGAAGAACCGTGCCTTTCACGCCGAAATTCTGCGAATAGGCGGCAATCGGCGGATGGCGGGCATCGCGCTCAATCTGATGGATCTGGGCTTTCTGGTGCGCTCTTTCACCAAGTTCGACCAAAAGGATTTACTGCGAAGTTCTTCTGAGCATCAGAGCCTGGTCGAAGCCATTCGCCAAGGTGACGAACGATGGGCGGAAGCGGTCATGCGCAGCCACATCCTCGCCGCGGCGAGCATCTTTACCGGAACCTGCGAAGACGAGACGGAAGCCCATGCGGCGCTTTGGCCCGCAGAAGCGACAGCATCAAACTGAAAGGAAAGCCATGGCCAAGCCAAGCCTGAGGGCCGCACTCAGCGCAGGAGACTTCGTGTGCGCTCCCGGTATTCACGACATGATCACTGCTGTGATCGCCAATCATGTGGGCTTTGACTTCGTCTATTCGTCCGGCTTCTGGGGAACGGCCTCGGTGCAGGGCATCCCGGATGCCGGTATCACCACCTACTCCGAGATGTTGTCGCGTCTCCAAACGCTGTGCCGGACGTCAAACGCGGCCGTGATCGCAGATGCCGACACGGGATTCGGGGGTCTTCTCAACGTGCATCATACGGTGAAGGGATACGAAGAAGCCGGTGCCACCGCGATCCAGATAGAGGATCAAGAGTTTCCAAAGAAATGCGGCCATACCCCATACAAACGGGTCATCCCGGCGCACGAAATGGCCGACAAGATCCGCGTGGCTTGCGCCGCGCGCGAGAACCAGGCGGAAACGCTGATCATCGCACGCACGGATGCGCTTGCGGTCGAGGGCTTCGACAAGGCCGTAGAGCGCGGACTGATTTATCGCGACGCCGGTGCGGACGTCATTTTCCTCGAGGCACTTACGACTGAGGACGAGATGCGAACCGCTTGTGAGCGCATAGACGCACCGATGATGGCCAACATGGCCGACGGCGGCATAACGCCCATCCTGCCCGCCGCGACGCTCAAGGATTTCGGCTATGCCATGGCAATCTTTCCAGCGATCTCGGGCTTGGCCGCTGCCGCAGGCGTAGAACAGGCATTGCGGGTACTGAAAACCACGGGAACGTCGCAATCTCCTGACGTTGACCTCTTCGACTTTGGAACGTTCAACGAGTTGATCGGCTTCCCGGAAGTGTGGGAGTTTGAACGAAAATGGGCCGGAAAATAAGCGAAACTGATTGATGTGGATATGAAATGATTTTCGTCTGTATTGGATGCGGCACAGTGGGCCGCGCTTGGGCTATCGTTTTCGCCCGCTCTGGGCATACAGTCCGGCTCCATGATGCCAATCCCAGCTTTGTCAGGGATGTAGCCTTGCCTGCAATGAAAGCGACCCTGACCGACCTCGGCCTTGACGAACCGGTAGAGGACATCATGGGCCGTTTCGCGGTTTGTGACGACATCGCCACCGCGGTGTCGGGGGCCGATTGGGTGCAGGAAAGCATCCGTGAAGATCTCGCGCTCAAGAAGGCTGTAATCGTCGAAATTGCAGCGACTGCGCCGCGTGATGCAATCATCGCCTCCTCGACCTCGGCATTGCCGGGATCGCTCTTTCTGAGCGACATTCCCTATCCCGAGCGCGCGTTGGTCGCGCATCCAGTCAATCCGCCGTCCCATATTCCACTCGTGGAACTGTGCGGCACCGGGTTGACCTCGGACGATACGCGCGCACGCGCGAGGGAAGTGATGACCGCATTGGGGCAGGACCCGATCATGGTGAACAAGGAGATCGACGGCTTCATCCTCAACCGATTGCAATACGTCATGTTCGCCGAGGCGATGCACCTGGTCGGAGAGGGCTATTGCTCGGCCGAGGATGTTGACAAGGTGATGACGAGTGGTCTGGCGCTCAGGTGGGCGTCGATCGGTCCCTTCATGACGGCTCACCTGAACGCGGCGCAGGGATTTGCCGGGTTTGTCGACCAACTCGAGCCGATGATGAAGAAAATGGGCACGGATGCTGTCACTGACTACGATTGGGGCGCGGAATTGGTGGAGAAGATACACGCGAAGATGGAAGCACTGGTGCCGGTCGAGAATATTCCCGAGGCGCAGCGCTGGCGCGATCGCAAGATCCTCGCCACCCGCGCGTCTCAGGAGCCGGTGAACAGCGTCCGTGCGACCCCTCGGTAGAGTTTCATGTCCGCCATTACCCTGGGCCATCAGGATCCGCCGGGTTCAATCGTGCGGCGATGCAGGACCGAACAACAGCACCGGGGCGATTCGTGAATTTACCCTCTGTCTAAGGCTCGAATTACAAAGCACCAACAGACGTGGCAGCTTGACCAACACCCGCCGCCAACCAAGCTTCGCGCAGATAACTGGACCCCAAAATACCCCAGCACGATGCGCCGGAAGCATCCGAAAAGGATAAGACCATGGCCGCAAAACCGCGCCGTATCGCCATCGTAACCGGTGCAAGCAGGGGCTTGGGCCGCGCCATAGCGCTGGCTCTGGCGGAAGATGGGTGTGCCCTAGTTCTTGCGGCGCGCGACGCAAAGGCGCTGGCAGAGGTGGCGGCAGAGGCGGACAAGCGCGGCGCCGCAGGTAGTCTGGTGCTTTCTACTGACCTCAGCCTTCCCGGCTCACCCAGTGCCGTCATCGACCAAGCCATTAAATCCTTTGGACGCATCGACATCCTGATCAACAACGCCGGTGACACCCAACGTGGGGATTTTCTGGATCTTGAGGATGATCTGCACCTGTCAGGATTTGCGCTGAAGTATCACGCCACAGTGCGCATGTGTCGCGCGGCATGGACCTATCTCGAAGAAAGCGGTGGGTGCATTGTCAACATCGCCGGCATCGGCGCGCAGACGCCGGACGCGCAATTCAGCATCGGCGGTCCGGTGAACTCGGCGTTGATAAATTTCTCCAAGGCAGTTTCCAAACGCAGTGGCGCGCCACGCGTGAACGTCGTTTGTCCCGGAAATATCGAGACCGACCGGCTATCGCGGCGTATCGAAACCTATGCGGATCAAAACGGTCTGTCCCGTGAGGACGCATCGCGCCAGATGCGCGACAATCTGGATATTGACGCATATGGGAAGCCCGAGGATGTCGCGTCCATGGTGCGCTATCTTTGCTCACCTGATGCCAGTTACATCACCGGCGCCAACTTCATTGTAGATGGCGGTGCGACGCAAGGTATCTGACCCAAGCACCTTTTTTGAAACCGATTTGCGGCAAGTCGCTAAGGTTCGCTGAGGACCGGCATGGGCCACTCCCGGTGCGTTGCAATACGGGCTGAATAATACGGCGCCGCCTCCAAAAAAAACCAAATGGATGGGCTGCCTGCCGCTGTCGCAGCGCAAGGGGCTATGCGGTGCCCTCCAGAGCGCGCTCGTAGTCCTTCCCCGGAATCGCATCCAAAAGGGACTGAGTGTACTCGTTATCCGGGTTGTGCAGCACCTTGCCCGCCGGACCAGCCTCGACGATGCGGCCCTTTTGCATGACGATAATCCGATCGCAGACGCGCGCCGCAACGCGAAGGTCATGCGTGATGAACAGCATCGACAGATCCAGACGCGTCTTGAGATCGGCCAGAAGGTCCAGCACCTGCGCCTGGATCGACACGTCCAGCGCCGACACGGCCTCGTCCGCGATGATGATCCGAGGGTCCAGCGCCAGCGCGCGTGCGATACCGATACGCTGGCGCTGACCGCCGGAAAACTCATGTGGGAAGCGCCTTAGGGCAGAGGCATCAAGACCGACAAGATCAAGGAGTTCGCGGGCGCGGGCCATTGCCTCAGCCTTGGGCGTGCCGTACGCGATCAACCCTTCGGTCAGGATGCGCGAGACACGGGCGCGTGGATTAAGGGATGAAAACGGATCCTGAAAGATCATCTGCAACTTGCGCCGCTGGTCGCGCAGCTCTGCGCCCGACATATGGGCAATATCGGCACCATCTACCATGACACGGCCACTGTCAGGATCGAGCAGACGCACAAGGCAGCGCCCGACCGTCGACTTGCCCGAGCCGCTTTCGCCCACGATGCCGATCGTCTCGCCTGCATAAAGCTGAAAATTGACATCCTGCACAGCCTTGACCACGCGCCGCTTGCCAAACAACATACCGGATCCCGTCGAGAAGGTCTTGTTCAAGCCCTCGACTGTCAGGATCGGATCGCGCGTTTGCTCGGCGCCCTCGGCGTGCTGGGTCAGGCGCGGGATCGCGTCAATCAGCGCGCGCGTGTAAGGGTGCTGCGGCCTCAGCAGCACCTCGTCGGCAGTGCCGGCCTCGACGATCTTGCCGGTCTGCATGACGATCACGCGGTCGGCAATATCGGCCACAACACCGAAATCATGGGTGATGAAGATCACCGCCATGCCACGCGATTTGCGCAAATTCTCAATCAGCTTGAGGATCTGCGCCTGCGTCGTCACATCGAGTGCTGTCGTCGGCTCATCCGCGATCAGGATGTCAGGCTCCAGCGCCAATGCCATCGCGATCATCACGCGCTGGCGCTGACCGCCCGACAGCTGAAAGGGATAGGCGCGGATGGCGGAGTCGGGGTCAGGAATGCCGACCTCGCCCAAGAGCTCGAGCGCGCGCGCCCGCCGCTCGGGGCCGCTCAGCGCGCCATGCGCCTCGAACACTTCGGCAATCTGCGCGCCGACACGCATCAGCGGATTGAGCGCGCTCAGAGGCTCCTGGAAGATCATCGAGATGCGGCTGCCGCGCAGCTTCAGCATCTCTTTCTCAGGCAGTCCGAGTATCTCGCGCCCGTCAAAGGTGATGGTGCCGCCCGCAGGCTCGACCCCTTGGGGCAAGAGGCCCATGACGGCGTTGGCCGACATGGATTTCCCCGAGCCAGACTCGCCTACGATGCAGAGGATCTCGCCGGGGGCGAGGTCGAAATTGATCTCTTGCGCCGCATACATGCGGTCGGCCCCGACAGGCAACGCGATGGCAAGGTCACGGATTTGCAAAAGGCTCATTCGGATTTCCTCGTCAGGCGCGGGTTGAGCGCATCGTTCAGGCCCTCGCCGATCAGGTTCAGCGCGAGCACGGTCAGCAGGATCGCCATGCCCGGCAAAAAGGACAGCCACCATGCGGTGCGGATCACGGTGCGCGCCGCGCCGATCATGTAACCCCATGACATGATGTTGGGATCGCCAAGCCCAAGGAATGACAGCGAGCTTTCCAGCAGGATCGCCTGCGCCACCATCAGCGAGGCCAGCACGATGATGGGCGGCAGCGCATTAGGCAGGACATGGCGCAGGATGATCTGCGTATTGCCCAGACCCGACAGGGTCGCCGCCTCGACGAACTCGCGCGTCCTGAGGCTCAGGACTTCGCCGCGGACCAGACGCGCGACGGGCGGCCAACTGACCACCGCGATGGCGATGATGACAAAGGTCAGACTGGGCTGGAAGATCGCCAGAAGCACGATGGCAAGCGCGAAGCTGGGGATGGTCTGAAAGAACTCGGTAAAGCGCATCAGCGCATCATCCGTGCGTCCCGCGAAATAACCGGCAAGCGCGCCCACGGGCACGCCGATCGCAAGTGCCACGATGGTCGACACAAGGCCGACCAGAAGGCTGACATAGGCGCCATGAAAAAGCCCGCTCAGCACATCACGCCCCACCGCATCGGTGCCCAGTGGCAGACCATCCTGCACAAAGGGCGCCAGAAACGGACGCTGGACCATCTTCCATGGGCTTTGCGGAAAGATGATGGGCGCGAGGATGGCCGCGAGCACCACGAGTATCAGGATCACGAGGCCAATGACGGCGCCGCGGTTATAGCAAAAGCGTTTCCAGAAATCCTTCATGATGTCAGCCTTATGCGCGGGTCGATAATCACGTAAACGACATCGGTGATGAGATTGAACAGCAGCACCATCGCCGCCGAGATGTAGAAGACCCCAAGGATCACGTTGTAATCACGCTGGTTGATCGCCTCGAACATCAGGCGGCCGATACCCGGCCATGCAAAGACCGTCTCGGTCAGGATCGCACCGCCAAAGACCTGCCCCGCCTGAAGGCCCGCCAATGTGATGACCGGCAGCAGGGCATTGCGCAGGATATGGCGCCGCTGGATCACGCTGCGCTTGAGACCCTTGGCACGGGCGGTTTTCACGAAATCGAGGCGGCTGACCTCAAGCATCGAAGCGCGGGTCATGCGCATGTAGATCGCCATGAAAAAGAGGCCCAGCGTCGAGGCGGGCAGCACCAGATGCTTGGCCACGTCCAGAACATGCGCCATGCCCGTATAGCCCGCGCCGATGGTCGAATAGCCAAAGCCAGGGAGCCAGCCCAGCCAGACGGAAAACACCAGCGCGGCCATCAGCGCCACCCAGAAAAGAGGCGTCGCGTAAAAGAGCAGCGCGAGGGTGGAGATCACAGTATCGCCCCAGCTGCCCTGACGGGCCGAGGCGGCGACGCCCGCAATGACGCCCAAAACCAGCGACAGGACGAATGCAACGCCGGTCAGCAAAAGGGTCGCAGGCAGGCGGTCACCGATCAGTTCGGCCACCGGCATCTGCTGGCGAAAGGAATATCCAAGGTCCAGCTGAACGGCGCCCTTGATGTAGATCCACAGCTGAACATACAGCGGCTGATCAAGGCCAAAGCGCTCGCGCAAGTCAGCGAGGAATTTCTCGTCGGCGGCCCCCGCCTCGCCAGCCATGACAGCGGCAGGATCGCCGGGCGCGGCGTGGATCAGAAAGAAGTTGAAGACAAGGATGGCCAGCAGGATGAACACCGCCTTGACCAGCCTGCCCAGGATGAAACGTGTCACTGGCTCTGCCCTGTTTTCTGGAGTGTTTTTAAGTGGATCCGGGACGCATCAGCGCCCCGGACCGATAGGCGGATGCCCTTACTCTTCAGCAATCCAGACATCACGGAAGCCATCATTCACGCCAAAGGCAGTGTTGACGGGGTTCTTGATGTTGCAGCGGTAGATCGTTGGAAAGCCCAGCTCCAGCAGCCAGATGTTCGCAACATCCGAAACGATCTGATCCTGGATCTTCTTGTAGGCCTCCTCGCGATCTGCAGGATCGGCCATCAAAGCGGCCTCGTTCCACATCTCGTCAACCTCGGCGTTCTGGTAGTTGGCGACGTTGTTCCAGGGCGAGCCGGGCTCGGCGTTGTCGCCAAGATACGTGCGCGAGACGCCCAGGGCAGGATCGCCATACTGGTACAGGTAGGTGAAGGCCAGATCGAAGTCCCGATCGGCAACCTTCTGGTTCCAGCCGGCGACATCGGCGGGCACCAACTCGGCATCCATGCCGATTTCCGCCAGGTTCTGCTTGACCGCTTCGGCCCAGCGCGTCCACGTCTCGCCATACGGCAGGGCAAGGATGCGGATGGTCTCGCCATCATAGCTCGAGTCTTCCAGCAGTTGCTTGGCCTTTTCGGGATCATAGCCGATGTCCGGCGTGTCACCCGAATAAAAGCGCGTCGAGGACGAAACCGGACCGGTGGCGACTTTACCCAGATCGTTCCAAAGCGCGGTCTTGGCGAAATCGCGGTCCATCGCGTGCATGATCGCCTTGCGGACGTTCAGATCATCCAGAGGCTCGTTGTCCAGGTTGACCCACATCCATGACAGCGGCCCGAAATACTCCCAACCCTTGTCGGTGATGCATGTATTCTCCATGTCGCGAATACGCGGCACTTCGAAGTTCTCGATCGAGCCACCGGGCAACACATCGACCTTGCCGGTCTCATATGCCACCGCCCGCGATGCCGCGTCGGGGATCACGTGATAATAGACCTCATCCACATAGGGCTTGCCCTCCATGTAGTAGTCTTCGTTCTTGACCAGATGGATGTAGCTGCCCTTGACCCACTCTTCGAACTTGAAGGGGCCGGTGCCGATGGGGGTGTTGTTCGCCTCGTTGGAAGCGAAATCCGTGCCCTCATAGATATGCTTGGGAATCATCGGCGCGGTCCCGGTCTCGAAGATGCCGATGAAAGGGCCGAATGGCTGCTTGAGGTTGAAGACGATCGTGTGATCGTCGGGCGTCTCGATGCTCTCGACATGGGTCAGATAGGTCCGCATCCGTGAATGCGTCTCACGCAGGAATACGTCGATCGAAAACTTCGCGTCCTCGGACGTGAACTCCTCGCCGTCATGGAACACGACCCCCTCACGCAGTTTGAACGTGTAGGTCAGACCGTCCTCTGAAATGTCCCATGATTCGGCCAGTTGGCCCTCGGGCTTCAGGTCGGAATCATAGCGCAGAAAGCTCTCATAGATATCGCCCGCCACCATCTGGGTCGGGCCATTCTGGAGCAGGCCGATCATCAGGCCCGGCGGTTCAGGCTGAATGACGACGTTCAGCGTGCCGCCCGCCTGAGGCTCGCCATCCTGGGCGGCCAGAGGGCCAGCCAAGGAGCCGGTCAGCGCCAGCGCCACGGCGGCAGCAGCGAATTTGAAAGGTCGAAGCATTGTTTTTATTCCCCGTTGTTGTTGTCGTTTCGTTTTTTATGGATCCAGACTACCTAAAATCTGGCAGTTTTCCACCCATCATATTTTCGCCCATCATTCAGACGGCCCGCCCGCTCACCCGGATTTCGGACCGCGAGAGGTGGCAAATGAGGCGATGTAGCCGCTAATTCCTTCACGCCCTTCGTAGATGTCAGCGCGGACCTGCGCCCGCGCCGCCTCGGGGTCACGCGCCTCGAAGGCGGCAACGACGCCATGATGACGCTGCACCATGTCCTGCCGCGCACTCTCGTAGTAGCCCGCGATCAGTGGCCCCATGCGCAGCCAGAGCCGCGTCAAGATCTCCAGCAGGATCGGCATGCGCGCCACCTCGGCCAGCGCGAAATGGAACTTCTGGTTCAACTCGGCGGCGCGGGTCCAACGGGCGGCGGCGATCGCGTCTTCGTTGCGGGCGATGATGCGGCGCAGATTGGCGATGTCCTGATCCGTGGCGACGCGCGCGGCCTCCGCAGCGGCCATCCCCTCCAGCTCGGTGCGCAGGGCCGCAATCTCAAGATATTGCGCCAAGGTCGGCACCGGCACGCGCACGTCGCGCAGCGTGCGCTGCTCCAGCGCGTTGTCCTGCAAAAGGCGCTGAACCGCATCGCGCACCGGAGTCGAACTGGTCCCGAGGGCCTCGGCGAGGCCGCGTATCGTGATCTTCTGGTCCGGGCGCAGCTTGCCGCAAACGAGGTCCTGACTGACCCTGTCGTAAATGGCCCTGCCAAGCGATTCCTTGCTGAGTTCTTTCATCCGCGCCCCTGATTTTGATGCATCATGCATCACACGGATTGATCCGGCAAACGAAACTTGCCATGTTCCACCCATATTGACGATACGGCGCGGGCGGCCCACTACTGGCCTCGGACCTGCCCGCCCCCCACCGACAAGGACACCCCGATGAAAGCCTTCTTTGACGAACGTCAGCTGCGCCACGCGCCCAAGACCTATTTCCGACGCGGCGCCGCGATGCCGCATCAGGAACAACCGCAGCGCGCCGAAATCCTGCGCGACATGCTGGCAGCCGAAGGTTTTGAAATCGCCAAGCCACGCGATCATGGGCTGGATCCAATCAAGGCGGTGCATGATCCCGATTACGTCGATTTCCTGCCCACCGCCCATGCGCGCTTTGTCGAAAGTGCAGGGTCCGAGGCGCTGGCGATCCCCACCATGCACCCCGGCCGCCGCCGTGGCAAAGAGCCCAAGGACATTCATGGCCAGCTTGGATGGTGGATGACCGACACCTCGACCCCGCTGACCGAAGGTACGTGGGAGGCGATCTATTGGTCGGCCCAGACCGCCATCGAAGCCGCCGAAGAGGTGCTGTCGGGCGCGCGCAGCGCCTATGCTCTCTGCCGCCCGCCGGGGCACCATGCAATGCGCGATGGCTCGAACGGGTTTTGCTTTTTCAACAATGCCTGCGTCGTCGCCAATCATCTTACTTCAAAATACAAGAAGGTCGCGCTGATTGATGTGGACGTCCACACCGGCAACGGATCGCTCGATATCCTTTACGAGCGCGGCGATATCTTTTTCTGCTCGCTCCACCCTGATCCGACGACCTACCCCACCTTTTTTCTGGGCCACGCGGATGAAACCGGCGAAGGCGAGGGGGCGGGCAAGTCGCTGAACCTTCTGCTGGAACAGGGCGCAACCGAGGACGATGTGCTGGTCACTCTCGACAAGGGGATTGCCGCAATCACCGATTTTGGCGCCGATGCGCTGGTCGTCTCGCTGGGCTTTGACATGGCTGCCGACGATCCGCTGGCCGCCGTGCAGGTCTATCCCAAGGGATTTGCCGAAATGGCCCGCCGCCTTGCCGCGCTGGACCTGCCGACGGTGCTGGTGCAGGAAGGCGGATACCTTGGCCCATCGCTGGCCGACAATGCCAAGGCGTTCCTGACCACCTTCCGCGAGGCCACAGCATGAGCGATGCACCCAAGGAAATGAACGGCGCCGAGAGCGTCGTGCGCAGCCTGCATGCGGCAGGCGTCGACGTGTGTTTCGCCAATCCCGGCACCTCCGAAATGCAATTCGTCGATGCGCTGGACCGGACCAAGCTGATGCATTGCGTGCTCGGCCTCTTCGAGGGGGTCGTGACCGGCGCCGCCGATGGTTATGCCCGTATGGCGGGCAAGCCTGCTGTGACGCTGCTGCATCTCGCGCCCGGCTTTGCCAACGCAGCGGCGAACCTGCACAACGCCAAGAAGGCCCGCGTGCCGATGGTCAATCTCGTCGGCGATCACGCATTGCGTCACCGCCAGTATGACGCGCCCCTTTCAGCGGACGTCGAAGCCGCCTGCGCGCCCTTTTCCGACTGGGTGAAGTCAGGCGAGAACGCAGGCAGTTTCGCCGCCGACGCAATGGAGGCGCTGCGCGTCGCCAAGGGCAAGCCGGGGCGCATCGCATCGCTGGTCGCACCCGCTGACATCGGCTGGGACGAAGGCGGCAAGATGGCCGCCGAAGTCGCGTCCGAGGGGCCCGTGCCGCTGGACGAGCGGCTGCTGGACAAGGCGGTCGACATGCTGGCACCGGGCGCTAAAACCGCCATCCTCGTCGGCAATTCCGTGCTGGAAGACACCGCCACGCTCAAGCTGCTGCAAGGCATTTCGGAACAGACGGGCGCGACCGTCCTCGCACCCACCTCATCGCGCCGGATCGAGCGGGGGCAGGGCCGTGTGCCCCTGCCCAAGATCCCCTACCCGATCAACGAGGCGATTGATTGCCTCGCCTCTTACGAGCGCGCAATCCTGATCGAGACGCTGCCTCCCGTCGCCTTCTTCGCCTATCCGGGCAAGCCGAGCCTTCTGTTGCAAGAGGACTGCGCACAGATCACCCTGACCGGCGTTGATGGGGATGGGCAAGCCGCCGTCGCGGCCCTGGCCGACCGTATCGGCGCAAAGCCAGGCACGGGGCACAGCCCTGCCCTGCCCCCGCGGCCCACGTCCGGCGCAATCACGCTCGACAATATCGCCGCCGCCCTCGCAAACGCCCTGCCCGAAGATGCCATCATCATCGACGAGGCGGTATCCTCCGGCGGTGCGACCTTCCCGGCCGGGGACATGGCGCGGCCCAATTCGTGGCTGGCGCTGACGGGCGGCTCGATCGGCATCGGCATCCCCCTGTCGGCAGGCGCGGCCATCGCCTGCCCCGAGCGCCCAGTGATCACGCTTCAGGCCGACGGATCGGCCATGTACACGATCCAGGGCCTCTGGACGCAGGCGCGCGAGGGGTCGAACGTGACGACCATCATCCTCGCCAATCAAAGCTATGAGATCCTCAAGCATGAGCTACACAACGTCGGCGCCCAGCCCGGCGAGGACGCGCTCAACATGCTGAACCTTGACCGCCCGCATCTGGACTTCGTCGCCGTTGCCAAGGGCATGGGCGTGCCCGGCCGCCGGGTCGAGGATGTGGCCGAATTGATGCGCGCCATCGAGGACGCAGCAAAAGAACCCGGCCCCTACCTCATCGAAGCAATGCTCTGACCCCGAAAAGGAATTGACCATGACACTGGACGCAGATCTGCGCGAACGCATCATCAAGGCAGTCGAGGACGGCTTTGACGCCCAGACCGCATTCACCCAAAAGCTGGTGCAAAACCCCTCCGTGCGCGGGCATGAGCATAGCATCCAGGACCTGCTGTTTCGCGAGTTGCAGGGCCGCGGCTATGTCATGGACCGTTTCGACATGGACCGCACCGCGATCGAGGCGCATCCCGGCGGCTCCAAGTTTTCCGATGATCATTCGGACGCCCCCATCGTCGTCGGCATCCACCGCCCGCGCGAGGAAAAGGGCCGCTCCCTGATCCTGCAATCGCATCTGGACGTGGTGCCCGAGGGGCTGCATGACATGTGGTCCGACGCCCCCTTCTCCGGCAAGATCGATGGCGACTGGATGTATGGACGCGGTTCGGGCGACATGAAGGCCGGCGCGGCCGCCAATCTCTTTGCCCTCGATGCTCTGCGCAGTCTGGGCCTTCAGCCCGCGGCGACGGTCTATGTACAGTCCGTCGTCGAAGAGGAATCCACCGGCAACGGCGCGCTTCAGACCTTCCTTCAGGGCTATACCGCAGACGCCGCCTTTATCCCTGAGCCTGAAGAGGAAATGCTGGTGCGCGCCAACTTGGGCGTGCTGTGGTTTCAGGTGCAGGTGCGCGGCGTGCCGGTGCACGTGCGCGAGATGGGCGAGGGCGCCAATGCGATCGACGCCGCCTATCGCATCGTCGCCGCCCTGCGCGAGATCGAGGAAGACTGGAACAAGGACAAGGCGGGCCGTCCCCACTTCGAGAATGAGGCGCACCCGATCAACCTCAACATCGGCAAGATCGAGGGCGGCGACTGGGCGTCTTCGGTGCCGTCATGGTGCAACGTCGACTGCCGCATCGGGATCTATCCTGGCGTCAGCGCCGAAGAGGCCGCGAAGGAAATCACTGACCGCGTCAAAGCCTATGCCGAGGCGGATGCCTTCCTTGCCAACAACCCGCCGCAGGTGGTCTTCAACGGCTTTTATGCCGAGGGCTACGTGCTGGACGAGGGCAGCGAGGCAGAGGCGGTTCTGGGCCGCGCGCATGAGGCCGCCATCGGCGCGCCGATGAAATCCTTCATGACCGCAGGCTATCTCGATAACCGGGTCTATGCGCTGTATAACCAGATCCCGTCGCTCTGCTATGGGCCGAAATCGCGCAACATCCACGGCATTGACGAATGCGTAAGCCTGTCGTCGGTCAAGAAGATCACCACGACGATGGCGCTCTTCATCGCCGAATGGTGCGGCACCGAGGCGGTCGAGCGCTGATGTCTGCCGTTGGCCTGCCCACGTTCAGCACGGCCAGCGCGTCTGCGCCTGCTCCGGCTGATCTTCTGGCGCATGATGCGCCGGAAATCACGCTGGACAAGGCCGCCGAATTGGCACGGGATATTTTTGGCATAAGCGGCTCTATCAGGCCGCTTAGTGCCGAAAGAGATGCCAATTTTCACATCCGACTGGAGACCGGCGAGGAGGCGCTGCTCAAGGTCACGAATGCGGTCGAGGACCAAGGCGTCACCGAAATGCAGACCGCCGCACTGATGCATCTGGCCCGAGTCGATCCGGCCCTTCCAGTGCAGCGCATCTGCCAGACCCTGACCGGGGCGCCTTCGGCTATTATCACCGGCCCCGGCGGCGATGCGCATGTCGTGCGACTGATGAGCTATCTGGACGGCACGATCCTCAGCAGCGCCGCGCCAGCACAGGGTCTATACAAGGCGCTAGGCACGCTTCACGCCCGATTGACGATGGGCCTGCGCGGGTTCTTTCACCCGGCGGCGGGCCATGTCCTGCAATGGGACATCAAACAGGCGCATCGCCTGCGGCCCATGCTAGATGCCGTCGAGGATCACACCCTGCACGAGCGGTTGACGGCGACCATCGACCACTTCGACGCCGAGATCGCACCGCGCCTGCCCGCCCTGCGCGCGCAGGTCGCGCATAACGACTTCAATCCGCACAATCTGCTGGTCGATGGCCCTGAGGCGACACGCGCAACCGGCATCATCGACTTCGGCGACATGGTGCATACGCCCCTCGCCTGCGATCTGGCCATTGCCTGCTCGTATCAGATCAGCGAGGGCAGCCAGCCCATGCAGCGCATCACGCAGATGATCCAAGGCTACACCGCGCTGATGCCACTGGAAGACGCCGAGCTGAACCTTTTGCCCGACCTCATGCGCCTGCGCCACGCGACCACGCTGACAATCGCCGCGTGGCGCGCGCGGCGCTATCCGGCAAATGCGGACTATATCCTGCGCAACACGGCCGCATCCCTGCGCGGCCTCGATGCCATCGACCGCATCGGCCTGCCCTCCGCGCGCGATGCGATTCACGCCGCCGCAACGGCGCCTCATGAAAGGCAATCCGCATGAGCATGGTCAACGCCTTTGATGCGGCCTCCGCCGGACAGTTGGATCCCGAGGATCGCGCCCTGATCGAGCGGCGCGCGCGCGTGCTTGGCCCCGCCTACCGCCTTTTCTACGAAGAACCGCTGCACCTCGTGCGCGGCGAAGCCGCATGGGTCTGGGACAAGGCTGGCAAGAAATATCTCGACGCCTACAACAATGTGGCGTCGCTGGGTCACTGCCATCCGCATGTCGTTCAGGCCATCGCCGCACAGCTTGGCGTGCTCAACACGCACACCCGTTATCTGCATGAAGGCGTCGTGAGCTATGCCGAGCGTCTCTTGGCCACCATGCCCGATGCGCTGGGACATGTGATGTTCACCTGCACCGGGTCAGAGGCCAACGATCTGGCGCTGCGCATCGCGCGCAGCTACACGCGCCGACAGGGGGTGATCGTTACCCGCCTCGCCTATCACGGCCTCAGCGAATCGGTGTCCGAACTGTCGCCGTCCTTGGGCGATTTCGTAACGCGCGGCCCGCGCGTGCGCCTGATAGATGCGCCAAATGCGCTGACCGTCCCGGGGGAAGATCAGGGCGCACGCCTTGCCGCCGATCTGGCCACCGCAATTGCCCAGATGCGCGCCGATGGGATCGAGCCTGCAGCATTTATCGTCGACACGGTTTTTTCCAGTGACGGCCTCTACCCCGATCCGGCCGGTTTCCTGAAACCCGCCGTGGATCTCATCCGCGCCGAGGGCGGCCTCTTTATCGCGGACGAGGTTCAGCCGGGATTCGGCCGGACCGGCGACGCCTTCTGGGGATTTCAGCGACATGGGCTGGTGCCCGACATGGTCACGATGGGCAAGCCGATGGGCAACGGCTTTCCCGTCTCGGGCACCGCAATGCAACCGCATCTGGTGGCCGAGTTCGGCGAAAAGGCGCGCTACTTCAACACGTTCGGCGGCAATCCCGTGGCTGCTGCCGCTGGCATGGCCGTGCTGGATGTGATCGAAAACGAGGGTTTGCAGGAAAACGCCGCCCGCGTCGGTGCACATCTGAAAGCAGGGCTACAGGACCTCGCCGCGCAGCGCAGCGATATTGGCGATGTGCGCGGCGCAGGCCTCTTTCTGGCGGTGGAATGCGTGACGGATAGCGAGACGAATGCACCAGACGCAGCGCGCGCAGGCTTTGTCGTCAATCACCTGCGACGCAACGGCGTGCTCATCAGTGCGACGGGGCCCGGCGCGAATATTCTCAAGATCCGCCCGCCCCTTGTCCTGACCCGCGAGCAGGCGGATATCTTTGTGGGCGCAACCACGGCCGCTTTTGCGGCCTCCTAGCTGTGCCGCCACGCCAATCTGCTAGCGGCGGTCATGGGCCTTCAGTCCTTCTGCTGCACTTCCTCGAGGCCCATCGATAGCGCGGAGCCAAGCGCCGCGATCACGGCAAAGACCAACAGCACGGGGGCCGGGCCAAACTGCTCAGCCGCGAGGCCAAAGAGGCCGCCCGCAAGCAGGGCAATGCCGATGAGCGTGTTGGAAAGAGCCGTGTAGCGCGCCCTGAAGGCGTCCTCGGCCATGTCCGTCAGATGCAGCTTGCGACCAGCGCGCACGCCCTCATAGGCAATCTGCGCGGCAAAGATCGCAGCCGCCGCACCAAAGGCACCGCCAAGACCACCCAGCGCAATGCCAAGGCCGCCCACAACCGCGAAAACCACCGCCCCCAGCGCACCCGCAAGCATCAACGTCTGCCTGCTGGAGTGATCCGACAAACGGCCCCAGACATACGAGGCCAGAACCGATGCCGCCGTCGAGGCCATCACAAGGGGACCAAGCTCATTCAGCGCACTACGGCCCGAGGCAGCGGTGAGCATCACGATGAAGGGCGGCGCCAGTGCGGTCACGGCAAGGGCCGCGCGCGAGGCCACGAAAATCCGCAGTTGAGCATCGGTAAGAATTGGATCGACGAGCGCCGAGAGGGAGCCGTCGTCATCCGCACCCTCCGTATCGCCGGAAGGTTCGTGCAGGCGCAAAAAGAGAACCGAAGCCAGCAGGAATGCGCCCCCAGCGACCGCGATGATCGCCGCAAGCGGCCAGACCGCCACTTCGAACAGGCCCGCCGCCATCAACAGGCCGACGCCGAATACCGTCACAGAGGCGACCGACGCGGCAAGGCCGGTGATCGCACCGCGGCGGCGCTTGGTGATGGTCCGTGCCAGCGCGTCCTTGTAACTGACCGAAGCCGCCGACCGCGCAACGGCCAACACGGCCAGACAGGCCACGATCGCCCCGCCCGCCCATGCACCGCTCAGCAAGAGCGCCGAGGCCGCGATGCCCAGCGCCGCAAGCCCCTGCACCGCGCTTCCAACTGCCCAGAATCGCTTGCGCTCCGGGCTGGCCTCGACGCGCCGGGCCAGCGCGAGTTGCGGCAAGAGTGCCCCGGCCTCGCGCACAGGCACCAGCGCGCCGATCATCGCACCCGGCGCACCCAGAGCAGTTAGCAACCAAGAAAGCACCAGCTTGGGGTCAATCAGCGCATCGGCAGTCTTGGTCAGGATCAGGGACACCACATGCACAAGGCCGTTAGCGGCCTCTTCGGCACGCACATCGCCAGGTTTTGTATCAGTGATCCGCCCAAACGCGGCCTTTGCGAAGTTGGTCATCGTGAATCAAGCCTTCTGAATAGGGCGTTCAGGTAGCTTTGAACGCGGCCATCGACAAGGCTTGGTCGGCATGTGCAGGCCAATGTCACGCTGCGGCGGTCACTGCGCCGAATCATGGCGCGACAATCGCCGCACGGTCACGCCCCAGTGCACGAGCCAGTCATAAAATGTCGGGAATTGGTGGAGCCTAGGGGGATCGAACCCCTGACCTCCTGCATGCCATGCAGGCGCTCTCCCAGCTGAGCTAAGGCCCCGATGCGACCTTATGGGCCGCTGAATGCTGACTTAGGCAAAGCGCCGGGCGGGATCAAGCGAAAAAACCAGCCCGGCGATGCTGTGTCAGGTATCGTCGTCATCCGACGCGACGTCGGCGATCTCGTCGAGCGAGACATCGTCGTCATCTTCGTCCTCAAGAACGTCATCGCCCAGATCAACGTCGACCTCATCGGCGTCATCATCGTCCAACACCTTGTCGTTATCGGTGTTGGCCTCTTTCATCTTCTTCGTCTCGGCATCTTCGGCGTCGGCCTTGATCGACCGGCTCTTGCCGGTGTTCAACTCGACGACTTCGCCCGTGTACGGGCTGACGATCGGATTCTTGTTCAGGTCGTAAAAGCGCTGGCCCGTCGTAGGGCACAGGCGTTTGACGCCCCATTCTTCCTTGGGCATGTTGCGTCCCTTTCAAATATGGTGCCTTGCATGCGGCCTGCGCCACCTGCCATAACGGTGCAAAGGTGTCAAAGCCTTTAAGACAGGCACCCGCAGCGACATTCAAGGCATATGGGCGAGCATCTCCTTCCCGGCAACCCCCCTATCGCAGTTACCCTGCGAAGATCTGCGCGCGCGCGGCGTATCAGCCTGCGCGTGTCGGCACTGGATGGGCGTGTCACACTGACGCTGCCACGCGGCCTGCCCGAACGTGAGGCGCTGGAATTCGCCCGCTCGAAACAGGCGTGGCTACAGGGGCATCTGGACGGGCGCACGCCCGAGGTTCAGGCCATTCCCGGCGCCGAGATCCCCGTCGAAGGCCAGATGCTGCGCATCCAGGCCGGCGCGGGCAAGCGCGTGACGCCCACGGGCGGTGCGCTGGTGGTCCCCGGCGGGCAGCCCGCGCGCCTTCAGGCGTGGCTGAAAACACTGGCGCGCGACCGCCTGGCCACGGCATCTGACCGCTACGCCGCTGCCTTGGGCCGCCCTTATGGCAAGCTCAGCTTGCGCGACACGCGCTCGCGCTGGGGGTCATGCTCGTCCAGTGCGGGCCTCAGCTATTCTTGGCGGCTTATCATGGCACCGCCCGAAGTACTGGAGTATGTGGCCGCGCATGAGGTCGCGCATCTGGAACAGATGAACCACTCACCCGCCTTCTGGACGTTGGTAGGCAATCTGATGCCCGCCTATGAGACGCACCGCAGATGGCTGCGCCAGCATGGCGCGGAGCTGCACCGCTATCGCTTTGATTGACGGCGCGTGATTTTGTGATCACAAGGGTCTCATGCTGATGAACCCGCGTCCCGATCCAGTTCCCGCTGCCCATGACCGCGTTTATCGCGGCCTTCGCACGCGCATCATGCACGGCCAGATCGCACCGGGCCAGGCGCTGACGCTGCGCGGTATCGGCAAGGAATTCGATGTTTCGATGACGCCTGCACGCGAGGCGTTGCGCAGGCTGGTGGCCGAGGGCGCGCTGACGCTCAGCCAATCGGGCCGGGTGGCGACCCCCGAGTTGAGCAACGACCGAATCGAGGAACTGGCCGCGCTGCGCTCACTTCTTGAGGTCGAATTGGCCAGCCGCGCTCTGCCCCGCGCCCATATCGCGCTGATCGACCGGCTGACCACGATCAACGGCGCGATCGCCGAGGATATCGCGCGGCACGATGCCGTCGCCTATATCCGCCGCAATCTGGAGTTTCACCGCACGCTCTATCTGCGCGCTCAGGCCCCCGCGATGCTGGCCATGGCCGAGACGGTCTGGCTGCAACTTGGCCCGACGATGCGCAAGCTATATGGCAAGCTGCGCCAGAAAGAACCGCCCCCCTATCATCGCCTCATCATCGGTGCGCTCAAGGCGGGGGACGAGCCTGCGCTGCGCCTCGCCGTGCGGTCAGATGTGACGCAAGGGCTGAGAATGCTGGCGAGTTAAGCCGCCAGACCCTTGCTGCCCAGGCTCAGGAATTTTTCGCGGCGGTCCTGCACCAGCGCCTTGGCGTCCATGCCATCCAGACCGCCCAGCATCTGAATCAGCGCGGCGCGGACGTTTTCCATCGCCTTCTTGGGGTTGCGATGCGCCCCGCCCATCGGCTCGTCGATCAGGCGGTCGGCAATACCCAGCTTGAACAGATCCTGCGCCGTGAGGCGCAGCGCCTCGGCCGCCTCGCGCATCTTTTCGGAATCCTTCCACAGGATCGACGCGCAGCCCTCGGGCGAAATCACGGAATAAACCGAATGCTCCAGCATGGCGACACGGTTGGCGCTGGCGAAAGCGACGGCGCCGCCCGATCCACCCTCGCCGATCACGACGCTGACCAGGGGCACGCCAATCTGAAGGCATTTCTCGGTGGAGCGTGCAATCGCCTCGGATTGTCCACGCTCTTCGGCGCCCTTTCCGGGATAGGCACCGGGCGTATCGACCAACGTGATGACCGGCAGGCCGAACTTGCCCGCCATCTCCATCAGGCGGATCGCCTTGCGGTATCCCTCGGGGCGGGCCATGCCGAAATTACGCTCGATCCGGGATTTCGTGTCATTGCCCTTTTCATGGCCAATCACCATCACGGGGCGGTCATCCAGACGCGCCAGACCGCCCATCACCGCGTGATCGTCCGCAAAGTTGCGATCCCCGGCCAGCGGCGTGTATTCCGTGAACAATGCCTTGATGTAGTCACTGCAATGGGGCCGTTCGGGGTGGCGCGCCACCTGGCATTTGCGCCAGGGCGTAAGGTCCTTGTAGAGGTCGCGCAGCATGTTCGCGGCCTTCTTGTCCAGCGCGGCCGCCTCCTCTTCGACATCGACACCCTCGCCCGCGCGCGCCATCGCCCGCAGCTCTTCGGCCTTGCCTTCGATTTCGGCGAGGGGTTTTTCAAAGTCGAGATATTGCGTCATGGGGTCGGCTCCGGTTGGTGCCTGCGTTATATGACCCTGCGACGTGCCAAATGCAATCAGGTTGCCGCGCCGCGCGCACCGTCCACGCTCCTAGTGAGGCATCAGAACGGGGATCAGCGTCGCCACCAAGAGCACGGCCATTGTCCAGTTGAACGCACGCAGCCGCCCTCGCGTGCCCAGAAACCTGCGCATCTGCTGGCCAAGCGCCGTCCAGCTGGTCGTGCTGATCGACGAGACCGCGCAATAGACGCCCGCGACCCACAAGATCGCCGTCGGCTCGCGACCGCCCGCATAGAGCGTGATGGTCGAAAGCGCCATGAACCACGCCTTGGGATTGACCCACTGGAACGCGGCTGCTTGCAAGAAGGTCAGCGGCTTGCCGATCTCCTCCGCGCCCGCCTGCGGGGGCGGGGCGGCATTGGCGATCTTCCACGCCAGGAACAGCAGGTAAAGCACACTGAGAAGTGTCAGGATCGTCTGCACGATGGGAAACGCCTCAAAGACGCGGATGATGCCGACGCCCACAAGCAGCGTCAGCACGGGCATCCCCACCCCGATCCCGAACATATGCGGCACCGTGCGGCGAAAGCCAAAATTGGCTCCCGACGCCATCAGCATCAGGTTGTTCGGGCCGGGCGTGATGACCCCGACAAAGCAGAAGGCGACCAGCGCCATGAGAATATCCACTGTCATACACGCAATAATATTCAAGCAAGCCTGCAAGTAAATTGCGTATATTTGCGTAATCAGTAAATTTATGCAATTATTACGCGGAATGGACAAAGTAACAGAACGCATATTGCAAGAGCTTACCCGCGACGGGCGCATCAGCAACATCCTGCTGGCCGAGCGCTGCGGCCTCTCGCCCAGCGCGTGCCTGCGCCGCGTGCAGGATCTGGAGCGCCGGGGCGTGATTGCAGGCTACCGCGCGGTCCTCGATCGCGGCGCGATGGGCGTCGGCTTTGTCGCCTATGCGACCGTCGGCCTCAACAGCCACACCAAGGCCAGCCAGCAGGCGTTCGAGCGGGCAATGGCCGCCGCGCCCGAAGTTGTGGAGTGTCACAACATCACCGGGGCGGTCGAATATCTGGTGCGGATAGAGGTGGCCGATCTGCCCAGCTACAAGGCGTTTCACACCGATGTCATGGGCGTGTTGCCGCAGGTTAACGCGATCACATCCTATGTCGTGATGGGCTCGCCCAAGGATGCACGCGCCTGATGGCTTTCCAGTTGCTGCTGCGCGGGGTATGCCACCGCCCATGACAACAATGCCCGACATTTACGCCCAAAAGGTCAATTCCGGCGAGCTGACCGCCGATCCCGCGCAGGAGGCCGTCCTGCCCGAGTTCGAGCGCATTCGCTCCGCACTGGCCGAGCCGCAATCGAGGGGATGGTTCCGCAAGGCGCCCGAGCCGCCCAAGGGCCTCTATATGTGGGGCGGTGTCGGGCGCGGCAAATCCATGCTGATGGATATGTTCGCCGCCTCGCTGGACGTGCCGAACAGGCGGGTGCATTTTCATGCCTTCATGCAGGAAATCCATGCGGGCATCCACGCCGCGCGCCAGAAGGGCGAGCAGGATGCGGTCGCCCCCGTTGCGGAAAAGGTGGCCAAGGACGTGCGCCTGTTGGCCTTCGACGAAATGCAGATCACCGACATCACCGACGCGATGATCGTGGGCCGCCTCTTTCAGGCGCTTTTCGATGCGGGGGTCGTGGTGGTCACCACGTCCAACCGGGTGCCGGATGATTTGTACAAGAACGGGCTGAACCGTCAGCTCTTTTTGCCCTTCATCGAACTGATCAAGGAGCGGATGGTCGTCCACGAGCTGACCTCGCCCAATGACTACCGGCAGGACCGTATCGCAGGCAGCCCCACGTATTTCACACCCAACAACGCCGAAGCGCGCGCGCAGATCGAGCAGGTCTGGCAAAACCTGACCGAGGGCAAGGCAAAACCGCACACACTTACCGTGCAAAAGCGCGAGCTGGAGATCCCCGCCTTTCACAACGGCGTCGCGCGGGCCACGTTCTATCAGCTGTGCGGGCGCATGTTGGGCGCGGCGGATTACCTGGCGCTGGCTGATGCCGCGCGCGTGCTCGTGCTTGAGGATATTCCCTTGCTCAGCCGCCAAAACTTCAACGAAGCGAAACGCTTTGTCACATTGATCGACGCGCTCTACGAGGCCAAAGTTCAACTGATCTGTTCGGCAGCCGCAACGCCCGAGTTTCTCTACGTCGAAGGTGAGGGAAGTTTCGAGTTCGAGCGCACCGCCAGCCGCCTGCGCGAGATGCAGTCCGAAGGTTGGGGCACCGCCTGACCCGAGCCGATCAAGGGCGCAGCCCCCCTTTCAAAATTTCAGCCAAAGGCTATATATCGTCTTTGAGTTACCCGCCCAGACACACCGACGAGCGCAGCAGACACATGGACCTCATGACATCGCAGCAATGGACAATGGCCACCGATGACGATGACGACAGCGACAGTTCCGTCGTGGTCGCCACCCGCCCCAAGACCAAGCGTCCGCCCCTCTACAAGGTGCTCTTGCTGAACGACGATTACACTCCGATGGAATTCGTCGTCGCCGTGCTGGAGCGATTCTTTGGCCTCAGCAGCGCGCAGTCGTTCGAAATCATGCTGACCGTCCACAAAAAGGGCGTTGCGGTCGTCGGCGTCTTCAGTCACGAGATCGCGGAAACCAAGGTGGCGCAAGTCATGGACTTTGCCCGCAAGCACCAACACCCGCTGCAATGCACAATGGAACGGGAATAGACATCATGTCCGGCATTAGATTGTCCTTGGCGCTCGGGGGCGGCGGTTTGTCCCTGCCGGATGACGCGCGCATCGCGGTCTTTGCGCCGACACCCGATCATGACCTGTCGGAATTGCCACAGGATCTATGCCACGTCATCACCGGCACCAAGCCGGACAGCGACTATTTCGCGGCGCTCGGATTTGCCTGCAATACCGCGCCCGAGGGGCGCTATGGTGCTGCGCTCGTCTGCCTTCCGCGCGCCAAGGACCGTGCCCGCGCGCTGATCGCCGAAGCGGCAGATGTGACGGACGGGCCGGTGATCGTCGACGGGCTGAAAACCGACGGCATCGAATCGGCCATGAAGGCGTGCCGCAAGCAGGCCGATGGCGTATCGGGCCCGATCAACAAGGCTCATGGCAAGCTTTTCTGGATGGATCCGGCCCCCGAACTGGCAGGCTGGCGCGCTGGCGCGCCCGGCGAGATCGAGGGCGACTATGTCACCGCACCGGGCGTGTTTTCCGCCGATGCGATAGACCCTGCCTCTCAGGCATTGGCCGACAACCTGCCCGAAACGCTTGGCGCGCACGTGATCGATCTGGGCGCAGGTTGGGGCTACATCACCCGCCGTGTGCTGGAACGCGAGAGCGTCAAACACATCGACGTGGTCGAGGCCGACCATGCCGCACTCGCCTGCGCGCGGATCAACGTGGCCGACCCGCGCGCGCAGTTTCACTGGGAGGATGCACTGCGCTGGCGCCCCGAAACGGGCGCGGACACGATTGTGATGAACCCTCCCTTTCACACGGCCCGCAAGGCCGACCCTGCACTGGGCCGCGCCTTCATCTCGGCATCTGCCGAAATGCTGAAGCCATCGGGCCAGCTCTGGATGGTGGCCAACCGCCATCTGCCATACGAAACAACACTCGCCGGCCTCTTTGCAGACGTGTCAGAAGCCCCCGGTGGCGACACCCGGTTCAAGCTGCTGCACGCCCGGCGGCCCCTGCGCAAGAAGCGCTAGCCCACCCTCACAAGGACGCATTCACAATGTCATTTTCGGTATCCGGCAAGACGGCCATCGTCACCGGCGGGGCCAATGGTATCGGCCTCGCCATCGGGCGGCACCTGGCCGACAAGGGCGCGAACGTCATGTTTGCGGACATGGACGAGGAGATGCTGATCGCGCAACTGGGCGATCAGCCCGACGACGGTAACATTCGCTACTTTGCAGGCGACCTGCGGCAAAAGCTGACGCTCGCCAACCTGCTGTCGGCAACAATCGACGCATTCGAGTCGGTTGATATCCTCATCAACGCATCGCGCCAGGTCGTCACGTCAGACCCGCTGAACCCCGACGACGATGCTGTCTCACTGCTGATCGAGCAAAACCTGATGACCGCCCTGCGCCTGAGCCAGCTGGTGGCCAAGCGCATGATCAAGCAGTCCGAAGACGAGGAGGCGCCCTCCGGTGGCGTCATCATTAACCTCTCGTCCATCGCGACCTGCCGGGCCAATCCCGACCTTTTGGCCTACGGGATTTCGTCGGCGGCCATTGACCAGATGACGCGCTCCCTTGCCGTCACGCTGGCGCCGCACCGGATCCGCGTCAACGCGCTTGCCTTCGGCTCGGTGATGAGTCGGTCGTTGCAGGAAACGCTCAAGGATCACGACGACTACCGCGACGATATCGAGCAGCACACGCCGCTTGGCCGCATCGCAGCGTGCAGCGAGTTGGTCGACGCGGTGCAGTTTCTGGCCAGCGATGCCGCCAGCTTCATGACCGGACAGATCATGACACTGGACGGCGGGCGATCCTTGGTCGATCCTGTGGCGGCCCCCGCGCACTGACCATCCTAGAAGGGACACCCATGACCAACGATTTCTCCAGCGAAAAGCGTCGCGCCGCCGAATGGTTTCGCAGTTTGCGCGACCAGATCGTCGCAGCCTTCGAGGGGTTGGAGGACAGTCACGATACCGGCCCTCTGGCGGATGCAGAGCCGGGCCGGTTCGAGGTCAGCGAAACACGGCGCAGCGCCGATGACGGCAGTGACGCGGGCGGCGGCCTGATGAGCGTCATGCGCGGCGGGCGCGTTTTCGAAAAGGTCGGTGTCAACGTCTCGGAGGTTTACGGCCAATTGGGCGAGGGCGCGCAAAAGGCAATGGCCGCGCGCGGTGTGCCGGGTATGGAGAGTGATCCCAGCTTCTGGGCCAGCGGCATCAGCCTTGTCGCGCATATGCAGAACCCGCATTGCCCGGCCGTTCACATGAATACGCGCATGTTCTGGACGCCGCATGCCTGGTGGTTCGGCGGTGGTTCGGATTTGAACCCCTGCATCGAGTATGAGGGTGACACGGCGCATTTCCATACGCAGCAGCGCGCGCATCTGGACCCGCACGGCGCAGACCTCTACCCCCGGCTCAAGGAATGGGCGGACGAATATTTCTACATTCCCCATCGCAAGCGGGCGCGCGGCGTCGGCGGCATCTTCATGGACGATCAGAACTCCGGCGATTGGGAGGCGGATTTTGCGCTGACCCAAGACATCGGGCGCGCCTTCCTGCCCGCTTATGTGCCGCTGGTCGAAGCGCGGCGCACCCAAACCTGGGACGATGCGGACAAGGACGCGCAGCTGATCCATCGCGGCCTTTATGCCGAATACAACCTTGTCTACGACCGCGGCACCAAGTTCGGCCTTGCGACGGGGCATGACGCCAACGCGGTTCTCATGTCGCTGCCACCTCTGGCCAAGTGGGTCTGAGGCGGCCCGACACACCCTTGCAACTCTCGGTTTCGGGTCGTGCGCTGTGAACGCTGCGCACGCCTCGCCTTTAGCTGGTATCTAGGCGCTCATGGCATGACGCTCTCGTCAGGCGGGTCGACCACCAGATCGGCCCAGACGATGCGGTGGCGGCTGGCCAACGCCGCGGTATCGGCCGCAGGGCCGTCCAGTGGCCAGATCACACCTGACGCGCTCACATCCCAGTCCAGCGAGGGCAGGACATAGCTGACCCGTTGAACGGGCGGGGTCACGCGCGGCCAATGCACCGTGGCCGTGCGCGGCGTGCCGCCCGGACGCGAAGGACGGACATCGCGAATGCGTGGATCCGACAGAAGCCCGCGTATGCCGGCCTTGATCCCTTCACCGCGCTCCGGGTCCTGATTGGCAGACCCTAATAGGACAAAGCGCCGGTCCGGTGCGGGGCCAAAATCGCCATCGAGGTAATGACTCCAGAACCTGAGCTGATCGTGGTTGCGCCGCCCGTTGCGATCCTCCGGTCCGTCGAACACGGGCGGATTCGCGTGAAAGGCCAGCACAGTCACCGGCCCAGAGGGATGGCGCACCGGCACCGCCCAATGGGCCACATCGGCAAGGCGCAGGATATCGAGCGTCTCGATAGAATAGTAAGGTGCGCCATCCTGCCGGGGCAGCATCGGCTGCGGCATCTCGCGCCATAAAATGCCGCTGAGGTCCCTCACACCCGCCGTGTCGATCGGCCAGCGCGACAAAAGCGCCATGCCGCCATGCCCGGCGAAATCACCGTGTCCTTGCGCATCCTCAGGCTCGCCCAGCCGCCCGTCACGGTCCAGATCTATGCCGGTGGACATGCCGGTGTTCGGCCTGAGCGCAAAGATGTGCGGATAGTCCAAGCCCTGCTGCGCAATAAGATCCTGCAACGCGCCCAGGGCCAAGAGGTCGATGTCATAGTCGATATTCTGGAGCAGGATGACGTCCGCGCCCGCGCCCGCGATCACCGAGGCGACGGCCTGAGCCTGTTCATCACCCCGCAAGATATCGCGCAAGAGCAGGCCCGGCCCATCACGCGACAGATCGGTGTTGTAGGTTGCGACCCGCAGGGTGCCGCCCCAAGCGGCCGAACCCAGCGCCAGCCATAAAACGCAAAGCGCAATCAGACCGCCTGCAACGACTGCTCGGCCTGCGCATAGGCACGGCGCCGCTTGGCCGAAATCAGCTCGGCCACACGGTACATTGCGATGCCCCTCATCACGAGGCTGGCGGGAAGAAAGGCCCATCCACAAATCGTCCAGATCAAGGTTTGCGGGTGAAGCACCGACGTCGTCTCGATAACGCCCTGCATCACGGCCGCGATCACTGGCAGCAAGAATGGCAGCACGAAGCCTAACGAAAGGTTAATGCTTGCTTCGCGCTGAAGCTTCTGCACGACATCGCCGCCGCGTGTTGGATCAAAGAGAGGCAAATTCATCCAGACATTGAAGGCGCCGTGCCGCACGGGCCAGCCGAGAATGCGAACGATCAAGGTAAAGAGCACGATGATGACCAGCGCAGCCGCATAGCTGAGCCCCGCCGCGATGCCGACGAAATCGACCACCTCAAGTGGCGTATGCACAGGCAACAGCAATAGAACCTGACGCACCGGCGAGTATGGAAAATCAAGAAGTCCGCCAATGCTGCGACCGAGGTCGGTCAAAAGCAACGCCAACGAGCTAGGATCATGTCCACCGCGCGCAATGATCGACAGGATCAGGATGACTGCGCCTAGGGCAATGAACTTGATCCGGTTGTAGGGCGCAGCAAAACGGAATTCGATTATGCTGGGCGAATGGGCCCAATATTCGGCAAACACCAAAAGGCCCGCCGCAAAAGCGATCAGCAGAATGATCTGGCTGGCCTCATGAGCGCCTTGATCCACCATCAGCGATGGCAGGGCGATCAGAACAGCCACCAATAAGGCGCGCACAACCGCGCCTGCGACATGTGAAAACACTGCCCGACCCCTTCAACTTGGCCTGCCACGATACGATGCCGCGGCGTTGTTCCAACTTGATCCCGCTCTTTATGGCGGTATGCCTCAATTCAGCCTTGATCTTGCCTTGTTTGAGCTTCTCTCTCAAGAAATAGAGCGTCTTTTCGAGCAGTTGGCGCAATCAGTTAAAGTAGTGGTGCCCGATTGCATCAATTCCGGGCGCTGCAAAAGGCAGGGAATGTGCGCGCCACAAGATATGGGTGGCGTGGCGGCATACGCCACTAAAGCGGTCCGCCAGAGCCCGGATCACAGCCTTTGGCAGAGGCAGTGCAAAATATGGAGGGTGCGCGCCCTCAGCTGAAGTCTCAGGCCAAGGGCGCGGCGCTGGGGAGGGCGTAATAGCGCCCCACCACGATGCAGCTTACACCCAAGGGCGCTGGGTGCTGGCGCTCGCCTCGAAGGTGTCGATCGCCGCGGCCTTCTCCATCGTCAGGCCGATATCGTCGAGCCCTTCCAGCAGACAATGCTTCTTGAACGCGTCGATTTCGAAAGTGATCGCTTCGCCGTCAGAGGTGGTGACGGTCTGCGCCTCCAGATCGACCTCGATCCGCGCATTCGCACCCTTCTGCGCCTCGGCCATCAGCAGATCCACCTGCTCCTGAGGCAGCGCGATGGGCAGGATGCCGTTCTTGAAGCAGTTGTTGTAAAAGATATCGGCAAAACTGGGCGCAATGACACAGCGAATGCCAAAATCCTTGATTGCCCAAGGCGCATGCTCGCGCGACGAGCCACAGCCGAAGTTATCGCCCGCGACGAGGATCTCTGCCTCGCGATAGGCGGGCTTGTTCAGGACGAAATCGGGCAACTCCTTGCCGTCATCGTCATAGCGCATCTCATCGAAAAGATTCACGCCAAGGCCCGAACGCTTGATCGTCTTGAGGAATTGCTTGGGAATGATCATGTCAGTGTCGATGTTGATCATCGGCATGGGGGCGGCAATGCCGCTGATCTTGGTAAATTTTTCCATCGGTCTGTCCTTTTGTCGGGGGCCGCTTGCCCGGAACCGGGGTTTGACGGCGGGCGTTCAGTCGTGGAACGCCAAGAGAGGAAACATCATGTCATATCGCGAGGGTGCGAGTGTCGATTGGGATTGGGGCAATGGCACCGGAACCGGAAAGGTGACCCAAGTCTACACGCAAAAGATCACACTCAAGATCAAGGGCACCGAGGTGACGCGCGACGCGTCCCAAGACGAGCCAGCCTACCGCATCCGCCAGGAAGACGGTGGCGAAGTGCTCAAAGCGCACAGCGAGCTGCGCAAATCCTGAGGGCGCGCCGCAGGCCATCACATCATCTCGCGCACATCGGTCAGGCGGCCCGTGATCGCCGCAGCCGCCGCCATCGCGGGCGACATCAGGTGCGTGCGACCGCCGCGCCCTTGCCGTCCCTCGAAGTTGCGGTTTGACGTGGCGGCGCAGCGCTCGCCGGGGCTAAGCTGATCGGGGTTCATCGCCAGACACATGGAACAGCCGGCAAGGCGCCATTCAAAGCCCGCCTCGATAAAGATATCGGCCAGCCCCTCTTCCTCGGCCTGCGCCCGCACAAGGCCCGAGCCGGGGACGATCATGGCGCGCAGCCCGTCCTTGACCTTCTTGCCCTTGAGGATCGCGGCAGCCGCGCGCAAGTCCTCGATCCGGCCGTTGGTGCAGGACCCGATAAAGACCGTGTCGATCTCGACCTCGCTCAGCGGCGTGCCTGCCGTCAGCCCCATGTAGTCCAGCGCGCGCTTGACCGCATCGACCTTGCCACCCGCGAAATCCGCCGGGCCGGGCACCTTGGCGGTGATGGGCAGAACATCCTCGGGGCTGGTGCCCCAAGTGACGACCGGCGCGATATCCTCGCCCTTGAGCGTCACGACCTTGTCCCAATGCGCATCGTCATCGGAATAAAGCGTCTTCCACCAGGCCATCGCGGCCTCCCACTGCGCGCCCTTGGGCGCGTGGGGGCGGCCCATGCAGTATTCAAACGTCTTTTCATCGGGCGCGATCAGACCGGCGCGCGCACCGCCCTCGATGGCCATGTTGCAGACGGTCATCCGCCCTTCCATCGACAGATCGCGAATGGCCTCGCCGCAATACTCGATGACATACCCGGTGCCACCTGCGGTCCCTGTCTCGCCAATGACGCTGAGGGTGATATCCTTGGCGGTGACCCCTGGGCTGAGCTTGCCGGTGATCTCGACCTTCATGTTCTTGCCCTTGCGCTGGATCAGCGTCTGGGTGGCCAGAACATGCTCGACTTCGGAGGTGCCGATACCATGCGCCAACGCGCCAAAAGCGCCATGCGTGGCGGTATGGCTATCGCCGCAAACGACCGTCATGCCCGGCAGGGTCCAGCCCTGCTCGGGGCCAACAATATGCACGATGCCCTGGCGGACGTCCGAAACGGGGTAATAATGGATGCCGAAATCGGCGGCGTTCTTGTCCAGCGCCTCGACCTGGATCTTGCTCTCGGGGTTTTCGATCCCCTTGGCGCGGTCCAGTGTGGTCGGCACGTTGTGATCCGGCACGGCAATCGTCTTGTCCGGCGCGCGCACGGTGCGGTTTGTCATGCGCAGCCCCTCAAAGGCCTGCGGGCTGGTCACCTCATGGACGAGGTGGCGATCGATATAGATCAGGGATGTGCCATCATCGGCCTCGTGCACCAGGTGGGCATCCCAGATCTTGTCATAGAGCGTCTTGGGGGACATAGGTCCTCTCCCGTTTTGTCAGATTGTAAGGGTAACGATCGGGCGAGTGCCCGTCATAGATGCGCCAGCACGGACAAGGACGCGCCAAAGAACCGCCAAGGCAGGCGCGATCTGTCATCCATGTCGATAATCTTTGTCATGCAGTGGGAATACTACCTGCGCCCGCCTCTATCAAGTGCGCCGCACAAGAAGAGAAGGCGGGTTTCGAGTTCGGCCTCGGGCTTGAGTATTTTTGCCAAGATGAAGCCGGGCGCATGGCTACTTTTATCTTGGGTTCCAATACCCATGCTTCCAAAAGGTCAGTCAGGCGCCAACATATACCCCTCGCCGCGCACCGTTTGCAGATAGCGGGGCTGTTTCGGATCTGCCTCGATCTTGCGGCGCAACCGGGTGATTTGCACATCAATGGCGCGTTCCTGCGCCTGCCCACGGTCGCGGCCCAGATCCTCGACGAGTTTTGATCGGGTCACCGGCTGTCGCAAGGATTGCGAGAAAATGCGCATCAGCTGGGTCTCGGTCGCGGTCAGGCGGATGGGCTCGCCGCTTTTGGTAAGCTCGGCGCGCTCCATATCATAGCGCACAGGACCCAGCGCGAGGATCTTGGGCGCGGTGCCCTCGGCCTCAGGCTCGGGCATGCGGCGCAGGATGGCATTGATCCGCAAGAGCAGTTCCTTGGGCTCGAAAGGTTTTGCCAGATAATCGTCTGCACCCGCCTCAAGCCCGCTGATGCGGTCATCCGTCTCGCCCCGAGCGGTCAGCAAAAGGATGGGTGTCGTCATCGTTTCACGCAGAGCGCGTGTCAGGGCAACACCATCCTCGCCCGGCATCATCACGTCCATCACGATCAAGTCAAACTCCAGCCCGCCCAGCAAGCGCCGTGCATGGGCGGCATCGCGCGCGACCGAGATCAGGAAGCCATGCCGCGCGAGGAACTTGCGCAATAGGCCACGGATACGCTCGTCATCGTCGACGATCAGCAGATGGGGGGCCGGATCGCTCATGATTGCGCCTCTCTGAGGGTCTGGTAACGGCGCCGCATGTCAGGATCCATCATCGCCTCCAAAACTTGCCGGAATCCGGCAACGGCCCCCGGCCCCGCGGCGCGGTAGGCCGCGCGCATCCGGGCGCGCTGCGCATCGCTCAGCTGCCGCTCCAGCGCGGCGCCATCGGGCGTAAGCTGCAGGTTGCGTTCGCGCTTGTCCACCTTTCCGACGCGGCTGTCGACAAGGCCGTCATCCACCAATGTGCGCAGCACGCGGTTCAGCGATTGCTTGGTCACGCCCAGGATGTTCAGCAGGTTCGTCACCGTCGTGCCCGGCTTGCGGGCGATGAAGTGGATCGCCCGGTGATGGGCGCGCCCATAGGCCATGGTTCCAAGGATCCGGTCCGGATCGGCCGTGAAGCCCTGATACGCAAAGAACATCGCCTCGATGCCCTGTTGCAGCTGCTCATCCGTCAGAAAGAGCAGCGCCTCTCCGCCTTGAACCTCAGCCATGTCACCCCTCCGCTGTCCTCTTGCCACAACTTATGTCAGCTTTGTTGACTTTCCAAGTTTCAACTGGTAGCGAATCGCAGTTTATGCGCAATTTTACGTCCGATCCGGTCGTAACTGGCGCAACAAATGCAAAGAACGCGCCTTGGAGGGCATATCATGGCTGGCTACGACGACCGCGACGGCAAGATCTGGATGGATGGCAAAATGGTCGATTGGCGTGATGCCAATGTCCACATCCTGACGCATGCGATGCATTATGCCAGTTCGGTCTTCGAGGGTGAGCGCGCGTATAATGGCAAGATCTTCAAAAGCCGCGAGCATTCCGAGCGGCTGCACTTTTCTGCCGGAGAGTTGGACTTCGTGATCCCCTACACTGTGGACCAGATCGAGGCGGCCAAGGCGCAGGTCCTGACCGAGGCGGGCCTGACGGATGCCTATGTGCGCGCCATCGCATGGCGCGGCGCGGGGCCCGACATGGGTGTCGCCAGTTCGCGCAACCCGGTGCATCTGGCCATCGCCGCCTGGGAGTGGGGCGCCTACTATGGCGATGCCAAAACCAAGGGTGCCAAGCTGGACATCTCCAAGTGGAAGCGGCCCAGCCCCGAGACGATCCCCGTTCACGCCAAGGCCGCGGGGCTATACATGATCTGCACCACGTCCAAGCACGCCGCCGAGGCCAAGGGATGCTCGGACGCGCTCTTCATGGATTACCGGGGCTATGTGGCCGAAGCGACCGGGGCCAACATCTTTTTCGTCAAGGACGGGGAGGTCCACACACCGCTGGCCGACTGCTTTCTCAACGGGCTGACACGCCAGACGGTGATCGGGCTGCTCAAGGACAAGGGCATCACCGTCCACGAGCGTCACATCATGCCCGGCGAGATGGAAGGGTTCGAGCAATGCTGGCTGACCGGGACCGCCGCCGAGGTGACGCCCGTGGGCATGATCGGCGACTATACATTCGAGGTCGGCGCGCTGACGCAGGACATCGCCGAGACGTATGAGAAACTGGTCCGCAGCTAGACCAACCAGCAACATGCAAGGACGAAGGGCGCCCCGTTGAGGCGCCCTTTTTCTTAGCCCGCCGATATGCCGCGCAATCGCTCGGACCGCCGCCTGAGCAATTCAACCGTGGTCAGCAAGGCGATCGAGATGCACACAAGGATGGTCGCCACCGCAAGGATGGTGGGCGAGATCTGTTCGCGCAGGCCGGTGAACATCTGCCACGGCAGCGTCTTTTGCGAGGCCGAGCCGACGAACAGCACGACAACCACCTCGTCGAAGGACGTGATGAAGGCAAACAGCCCCCCCGAGATCACGCCCGGCAGGATCAGGGGCATTTGCACGCGAAAGAACGTGGTGACCGGATTGGCCCCCATGTTCGCCGCAGCGCGCGTCAATGAGCTGTCAAACCCGACCAGCGTGGCCGTCACGGTGATGATGACAAAGGGGATACCCAGCACCGCGTGGGCAAGGATCACCTTGATGTAGCCCACGAGGTTCTTGTCGAGGCCCATGGAGCCTTCCATGAAATTGCCGATCTTGGAGTAGAAAAAGAACATGCCGGTGGCCGAAATGATCAGCGGCACGATCATCGGTGAAATCAGGATGGCCATGATGGCCCGGCGGAAGGGCACATGGCTCTGGCTGAGGCCGATGGCCGCAAGCGTACCGAGACTGACCGAGATGATCGTGGCGATCGGCGCAATGATCAGCGAATTCTTGAAGCTGCGCTGCCATTCATTGTTGGTAAAGAAGTCGCGGTAATGCTTGAGCGAATATCCGTCGGGATCAAAGCTGAGCATCTCTGGCGTGAAGGTAAAGAAATTCTCGGCGTTGAACGACAAAGGAATGATCACAAGGATCGGCGTGATCAAAAAGATGAAGACAAGCGCACAGATCACCCGAAAGGCGTAGTACCAGACCCGCTGGCCGAACGTGGCATAGATAGGAAGGCTCATGTCGCGTTACCCCAGTTTCACGTTGTCGATGCCGACGATCTTGTCATAGCACCAGTAGAGCAGCAGAACGACGACCAGCAGGATAGTGCCCAGCGCGGCGGCAAGGCCCCAATTCAGGCTCGACGAGATGTGATAGGCGATCCGGTTCGAGATAAAGATACCCTTGGTGCCGCCGACGATTTCGGGCGTGATGTAATAGCCGATCGACAGGATGAAGACGAGGATCGAGCCCGCGCCGATGCCCGGAATGGACTGCGGAAAATACACCCGCCAGAAGGCCGTCCAGTTGGTCGCACCCAGTGATTTGGCCGCGCGCAGATAGCTGGGATTGATCGTCTGCATCACCGAATACATCGGCAGGATCATGAACGGCAGCAGGATATGCGTCATCGCGATGATCGTGCCGAACTGGTTGTTGATCATGATCAGGCGGTTTTCATCCGCGACGAGCCCGACCCAGACCAGAACGTCATTGATGACCCCCTGCTGTTGCAGCATCACCTTCCATGCCGACGTCCGCACCAAGAGCGATGTCCAAAAGGGCAGAAGCACAAGGATCATCAGCAGGTTCGCCTGCCGCATCGGCAGGTTCGCCAAGAGCCAGGCAACAGGGTAGCCCAAGAGGATGCAGGCGCCCATGATGGTCAGCGACATGATGAGCGTGCGAATGAACAACTGAATCAGGACGCGTGTATTCTCGGGCTGGACTTCGATGCCGTCGGGCGTCTTTTGCATGTCGACGGCGTTCAGGAAATAACCGCTGGTATAGCTGCCGCTATGTGTCTGGATCACCCGCCAGGTCTCCAGCGCGACCCAATCTTCGTCCGTCTCGGCAAAGATCTCGCGGTAGTCGGGCGCGGTCAGGCCCGCGTCGGCCAGCGCGCTCAGCGCATCCTTTTGCGGGCCATCATAAGCGGCCAGTCGGTCGGCAAAGCGGGGGCTGGTCACATCATCCAGCAGGGCAAGGTAGATCGTCTCGACCGGCAGTGTCTCGGCAACCACGTCGTTTTCGACCAAGCCTGTGATGACGGCAAAGGCTGTGTAGGCCCGCGCGGCGGTCGGCATCAGCTCTGAGGCGGCCAGCGACGGGGCGAAATTCATCTCGCCCACGGGCTTTTCATCGGCCAGCCAACGAATGCGCTTTTCTTGCAGCGCAAGAAGGTCGTCGTCGACGGCAACGCCGGCGCCCGCGTTGAAGAGTTCGAAATAGGTCTCACGCTCGCCCCAGCGCGGATCGACAACCTCGAGCGCCTCTTGCGCATCGTCGCCCGGATCGTCCAGCTTGCGGCCAGCCTGCCGGAACAGCGACGACATGCCGCTGGCCTCGTAGTTCAGCCGCGAGCCGAGGCGGGTGTGCCGCTTCATCTCGCTCGCGAGGAAAAGATCGTAATACATCGCGCGGAAGACGGCCTCGTCGGGCAGTTCATCGGTTGCGCCATCCCATTCGGCAAGCTCTTCGACCGTGTAGGGCAGCGTATCTTCAACGATCTGGTTTTCGACCGATCGAAACAGCATGTCGCCAATGGGGAAGATGAACGAGATCGTGATGAAGATCAGCAAAGGCGCGATCAGGGCCAGCGCACGTAGCTTCTGCACACGCAGCGCGCGCGACAGACTACGCTTCAGCGGGGTTCCGTCGGCGGCCAGGACCGGCCCGTTTGTGGCGGTATCGCTCATATTCAATCGGTCCCTTCGACCAGGATGATCACGCTGTCGGCGGTCCGTCTGCGGATGTCGGCGACGGCTTGGTATTCGGGGTCGTTGTAGGCGGCGGTTGCCGCGACATAGCTGGGGAATTCGATCACGACATGCCGCTCGAGCGTGCTACCCTCAAGCGTCTCGCAGGCACCGCCACGAACGACAAACCGTCCGCCGTGCCGCTCAAATATAGGCGTGTCGCGGGCAACGTATTCCGCATACGCGCCGGGATCCTTCACCGTGATATGACCGATCAGATAACCCTTGGGCATGTGAGCGTTGTCCCCGTTTGGTGTGTGCGGCCCGTTCTATGCGGGCCGCACGTTATATTGGGCGGTGAGGCGGGCGCAAACGCCCGCCGCGTGCCAGTCTTATTGTGCCAGCCACGCCTGGAATTTGGCGTCGATGTCGTCGCGGTAGTCAGCCCAGAACTCGTAGTTGTAGAGGAAGGTGTTCTTGGCGTTCTCCGGATCGGTCGGCATATGGGGTGCCATCTCGATTCCCAGCTCGGCATGTTGGCCGACCAGCGGGGCCGACGATTTGCGCGCCGGGCCATAGCTGATGTAGGCGGCCTGATCGGCCAGACGCTGGGTGTCCGTCGCGAACTTCAGATAGTCCAGAGCCGCTTGCGTGCGCTCTTCGCTCAGGCCGGTGGGAATGATCCAACCGTCGATGTCGAACACCTGAGCGTCCCACAGCATGCCAACGGGCTGGTCCTGCTCTTCGATCAGGCTGAACAGACGACCGTTGTAGGTCGATCCCATGACGACTTCGCCATCGGCCAGAAGCTGGGGCGTGTCCGAACCGGTCGACCACCAGACAACGCTGTCGCGAATGGTGTCCAGCTTGTCCAGTGCCTGCTGCTGACCTTCGTCGGTCTCCAGCACGTCATAGACTTCGTCCTTGGCAACACCGTCACAGAGCAGCGCCCATTCCATGTTGTTGATCGGGCGCTTTTCCAGCGAACGCTTGCCGGGATATGCTTCGAGGTCAAAGACGTCGCAGACATCATCCGGAGGCGTGTCGCCGACCAGATCGGTCCGATAGCCGAATGTCGTCGAATAGACGATGCTGGGCACATAGCAGTCCGAAACCAACAGATCACCAAAGTCATCCGTTGGCGCCGAGCCATCATCGCCTGGGGCCAGCATCTCGTCGAAGTCGATCTCCATCGCCAGGCCTTCGTCGCACAGGCGAATGGCGTCGGCGGCGACCACGTCGACCACATCCCACGTGATGTTGTCGGCCTCGTTCATCGCGCGCAGCTTGGCCACGGCCTCGTTCGAGCTGTCGTCGTTGATGATCGATATGCCGGTCATCTCGGTATAGGGCTCGTGATACGCCTTGGTTTGCGAGTTGGTGTATGCGCCGCCCCAGCTTACGATGGTCAGCTCTTCAACTTCGGCGGAGGCCATACCCGCCACAGCGGTCAGTGCTGTCGAGGCCAGTAGTGTTTTGGTCAGTTTCATTTTTTTCTCCCTAGTGAGGCCCGTTTTCATTGTGGATGAGGGGGCGGCACGGACCTGTCCGCCAGTCCCTCTATTCATCGGGCCGCGATGGCCGCGATATTCCTGACGTCATGCATCCAGTGCACGGCAATCCTGCGGAAGCCAGCCGATCTCCAGCTGCTCTCCGGGTTGAAGGCGCTTCTGATCCGGCGCGTTGCGTGTCTTGACGATGAAATCATCGCTGCCAGCCACGCGCAGACGCGTGCGGAAAATATCGCCCATATAGACGAATTCCAGCACCTCGGCCTTGAGCGTATGCACGCCCTGCTGCAAGCGCTGCTTATCGAATTCAACACGCTCGGGGCGGATCGAGACCTGCGTGCGCTCGCCGACCTTGGTGACGTTGACAGCGTGGCAATCAATCAGCTCGCCGCCATCCAGCTGGACCACGGCATCCTTGCCCTTGATCTCCTTGACGACACCCTGAAGCGTGTTGTTCTCGCCGATGAACTGCGCAACAAAGCTGTTCTCGGGGCGCTCATACAGCTCGTCGGGCGCGGCGATCTGCTGAATCCGGCCATCATCAAAGACAGCAACGCGGTCCGACATGGTCAGTGCTTCAGTCTGGTCATGGGTCACGTAAACCGTTGTGATCCCTAGGTTATGCGCCAGATCGGTGATTTCGAACTGCATCTTTTCGCGCAGCTGCTTGTCAAGCGCGCCAAGGGGCTCGTCCATCAGGACCAACTCGGGCTCGAACACCAGCGCGCGGGCCAGTGCGACGCGCTGCTGCTGGCCACCAGAAAGTTGAGCAGGCCGGCGACCCCCAAAGTGGCCCATCTCGACCATATCGAGCGCGCGCTTGACCTTCTTTTCCCGGTCGTCTTTACCGATCTTGCGCACCTCCAGCGGAAAGCTGAGGTTTTCGGCAATCGTCATGTGCGGGAAAAGGGCGTAGTTCTGAAACACCATGCCAATCCCGCGCTTGTGCGGTGGGATGTTGTTGATCGACGTGCCGCCAAGGCGAATATCGCCATGCGTCGCCGTCTCGAAACCGGCCAGCATCATCAGGCACGTCGTCTTGCCAGAACCAGAGGGCCCCAGCATCGTCAGAAATTCGCCCTTGGGAACTGAAAGGTTCAGGTCTTTGACGACAAGGGTTTCCCCGTCATAGCTCTTTTGCACGCGTTCGAATTCAACGAACGCATCGCTGGTCTGCGACTCTGACAAATGAGTCTCCCCGTTGTTTATATTTAGTCGCGATCATTGCCGCGTTAGAGGCAGACTAAACCGCCAAACGCGCTTCATTGCAACCGTCATGCGTCACTTTTTACGCCAATTGCGGCACTTACGAAGGGACGTTCAATATTTGTGCAATCCGCTCGCGCAAAAAAGGGGGCACGCGCATGCGGCGTGCCCCCTTCTTGGAACAGTCTCATGGCCAGCAGGGCGCGGCCAGATGTCCAGATCAGCCCAGCACGGATTTCACGGCCAGCACGGTCTTGCTGACGACCTCATCCGCCTCGGCGCGGCTGAGGCAGAAGGGCGGGGCAAAGCCCAGGATATCGCCTTGCGGCATCGCCCGTCCGATCACGCCGTGCGACATCAACGCTGTCGTCACCTGCGGGCCGATCTTGTCGGCGGCATCAAAGAAGTGGCGCCCGTCACGCTCCTTGACGAACTCGACGGCGCACATCATGCCCTCGCCGCGAATGTCCCCGACATGCGGATGATCGCCCAGCGCGTCGCGCATCGCGGCGTTCAGGTAGGCCCCAACCTCGCGGTTGTTCTCGATGAGGTTCAGATCGTCCAGCAGCTTGAGATTGGCCACGCCCGCCGCGGCCCCGATGGGATGCGCCGAATAGGTCCAGCCGTGGCCGATAGGGCCGTTTTCGTCCGTGCCCTGCTCCAGCACTTTCCACATGCGATCTGACACGATGCTGCCCGACAAGGGGGCATAGGCACTGGTCAGGCCCTTGGCGATGGTCATCAGGTCCGGCTTCATCCCGTAGTGGTCCGACCCCATCATGCTGCCCGTGCGGCCAAAGCCGGTGACGACCTCATCGGCGATCAGCAGGATGTCATGCTTGTCCAGAACTTTCTGGATGGCGTCCCAATAACCCGCAGGCGGCGGCACGAGGCCGCCCGTGCCCAGCACAGGCTCGCCGATGAAACCGGCGATAGTGTCGGCGCCGTGCTCGGCAATCAGCTCTTCCAGCTTGTCGACGCAATGCTGCACAAACTGCGCCTCGGACTGGCCCTGATCCTCGCGGCGGAAGTAATAGGGTGCCTCGGTATGGATCACCTGCTCCAGCGGGAGGTCGAACTTCTTGTGAAACAGCTCAAGCCCCGTCAGCGACCCTGTCATAAGGCCCGAGCCGTGATAACCGCGCCAGCGCGAGATGATCTTCTTTTTCTGGGGGCGGCCCAGGATATTGTTGTAATACCAAAGCAGCTTGATGTTGGTCTCATTGGCGTCCGAACCCGAGAGGCCGAAATAGACCTTGGACATATGATCCGGCGACCGGTCCAGCACCATCTTGGCCAACGTGATGCTGGCCTCGGTGCCGTGGCCGACATAGGCATGGTAATACGCCAACTCACGCGCCTGATCGGCAATCGCCTCGGCGATTTCGGAGCGGCCATAGCCGACGTTGACGCAATAAAGGCCGGCAAAAGCGTCGAGATGCTTGTTCCCCTCGCGGTCCTCGATATGGCAGCCCTTGGCGCCGGTGATGATGCGGCTCTGCATCTCGCCGCGTGCGAATTGCGCCAGATGGGTCGAGGGGTGAAAGAAATTGTCGCGGTCCCATTCGGCCAGCTGATCGTTTCTGAGCATCGGGGAAGGTCTCCTTGGAATATCTACGCGCGGAATTGCCCCGCACCTTTGCGCGGAAAATGCCGCATGTCACGCAGCGTGTGTAACTGAATAATCTGCGCCGTGCAGAAGATTCTTCTGCTAGTGACCCAAGAGCGCGGCAAAGGGCGGCACGGGACTGTCCTTGACCGTCTTGGTCACGACATAGGTAAAATACCGCGCCAGCCCGATCCCGGCCTCCAGCATGTCGTCAAGCAGCGCCTGATACCCTTCGATATCGCGCGCCACGATCTGCAAGAGGTAATCATACCCGCCCCCCAGCGCCCAGCATCCGGTGACCTCGTCATAGCCGGCCATCGCCGCCTCGAAACGGCGAAAATCAGCGGCGGTGTGGCCCGTCAGTTCTGCCGTGACAAAAACCGACACATGCGGGCCGAGCTTCTTCAGGGCGATGCGCGCGTGGATCCCTTCGATCACGCCCGCCGCCTGCAATTTGCGCACACGCTCCCAACAGGGGCTGGCTGACAGGCCCGCCCGGACGGCCAGTTCGGCATTGGTCATGCGCCCGTCGCGGGCCAGCGCGCGCAGGATATCCAGATCGCGGGCATCGAGGCGGATCATGCTGTCTCTCACAAATGGCTGCTTCGCCCTCACCATTGGGCAGAGCGCGCCGCGCGTCAACGCAGCGAGCGTCGGGGCGTCAAAAACGACATCGGATGACGCGCATGGCACGCCATTCATCGGTTCAGCGAGCAAAATGCCGCAAGGAAATCAAAAAGAAGGCCCAGACATGATCGAAAAGGACATCCCTTTCAGCACCGCCGAATATCAAAGACGGCTGACGAAAACCCGCCGCGCGATGGAGGCCGCGAATATCGACGTGATGTTCTGCACCGACCCGTCCAACCAGAACTGGCTGACCGCCTATGACGGCTGGTCGTTCTACGTGCATCAAGGCGTGCTGGTGTTTCCCGATGCCGATCCGGTCTGGTGGGGCCGCAGCATGGATGCCAACGGCGGCGTGCGGACCGTCTGGATGGAGGATGAGCGCGTCTGGGGCTACGCCGACAAATACGTTCAGTCCACCGTGCATCACCCGATGGAGGATCTGGCGGAGCGGCTCAAGGATCTGGGCCTGGGCGCGGCCCGGATCGGTGTCGAGATGGACAATTACTATTTCTCGGCCAAGGCCTATCAGGTGCTGCGAGACGAATTGCCTGATGCGACGCTGATCGACGCCACCGCGCTGGTCAACTGGCAGCGCGCAGTAAAATCAAGCGAAGAGATCGCCTGCATGCGCAAGGCGGCGGGCATCACCGACAAGATCATCAATGGACTCCGCGAGCGGGTTGAGCCGGGCATCCCCAAGAACGAGATCGTGGCCGAGATCCTGCGCGATGCCGTGCGCGGCATTCCCGGCGCATGGGGCGATTATCCGGCCATCCTGCCCCTTTTGCCTTCCGGCAGCGAGGCGGGCGCGCCGCACCTGACGTGGAACGGGCGGCCCTTCATGCGGGATGAGGCGACATTCTTTGAAATCTCGGGCGTCTATCGCCGCTATCACGCGCCCTGCTGCCGCACGATGATGCTGGGCAAGCCGACCGATGAGATGCGCCGCGCCGAGGGCGCCATGATCGAGGGTCTCGGCGCCGGGATCGAGGCTGCGCGCGCAGGCGCGCGGGCCCGCGACATTGCCGAGGCGCTGAACGGCGCATTGGAAAAGGCCGGGATCGAACGCGGCGCGCGCTGCGGCTATCCCGTCGGCCTCAGCTATCCGCCCGACTGGGGCGAACGCACCATCAGCCTTCGCTCCAGCGACGACACGGTGCTGGAGCCGGGCATGACATTCCACTTCATGCCCGGCCTCTGGATGGAAACCTGGGGGATGGAGATCACCGAGACGATCCTCATCACCGAGGATGGCCCGGCCGAAACGCTGTGCAACCAACCGCGCGAGCTTTTTGTCAGGGATTAACCCAGATAGACTTTGCCCTTGGGATACCGCACGCGCGGAACGCTGCGCGTGGCCAGGAAAAACCCAAGGGTCAGGGGGCCGACGCGGCCCAGAAACATGATGAGCATGATCGTGATGCGGCCGACGGTATCCAACTCGCCGGTGGCGCCTCGCGACAGCCCGACCGTGCCGAAGGCTGATGTCACCTCGAACGCGAGATCCAGGAAATCGCCGTCATGCGAGATGGAGGTGACGAAAATCCCGGTCAAAAAAGGTGTGCAGCACAAGAAATGGTCATTTCGGACGTTCGAAACGAAAAACGGGCGCAGTCGATGACCGCGCCCGTCTGAATTCGGCAAAAGGCAGGCTTACTTGGCCTTCATCAGGCCCTCGGCCTTGAGGTGCTTGTGCGTCAGGTCCAGCGCTGTCCAGGCGCGCTCGACCAGCGTGTCGATTTCGTCGTCGTTGATGACCAGCGGCGGCGAGATGATCATGCGGTCGCCGACGTGGCGCATCACAAGACCGTTCTTGAAGCAATGCTCGCGCGTGATCAAACCCACATCGCCCTCATTGCCGGCGAACTTCGCACGGCGGCTGGCATCGGGAGTCAGCTGGATGGCGCCCATCATGCCAATGCTCGACGCCTCGCCAACCAGCGGGTGATCGCCAAGGCTGCCCCATTTCTCGGAAAGATAGGCGGCGGTGTGGTTTCCGACATGATCCACGATGTTTTCCTCTTCGAGGATCCGCAGATTTTCGAGGGCGACGGCGCATGTCATCGGGTGGCCCGAATAGGTATAGCCGTGCGCAAACTCGCAATTGTTGATGACCTCGGCCACCTCGTCACAGACAACCGAGCCACCGATGGGCGCGTAGCCACTGCTGAGACCCTTGGCGATGGTCATGATATGCGGGCGGATGTCGAGGGTCTGACTGCCGAACCATTTGCCCGTGCGCCCGAATGCGCAAATCACCTCATCCGCGATCAGCAGGATATCATGCGCGTCGCAGATGCGCTGAATCTCGGGCCAGTAGGTGCTGGGCGGAATGATGACGCCGCCCGCGCCCTGAATGGGCTCGGCGATGAAGGCCGCGACGCGGTGCTCGCCCAGCTCTTCGATCTTTTTCTCCAACTGGCGCGCACGCTCCAGCCCGAATTCCTCGGGCGTCATGTCGCCGCCCTCGGCCCACCAATGCGGCTGGTCGATATGGCAAATATCCGGGATCGGCAGACCGCCCTGCTCGTGCATGAAGGACATGCCCCCAAGGCTGCCACTGCCCATTGACGAGCCGTGATAGGCGTTCTTGCGGCTGATGATGATGTTCTTTTCGGGATGACCCTTTTGCGCCCAGTAGGTGCGAACCATGCGAATGTTGGTATCATTCGCCTCCGAGCCTGAGCCTGCAAAGAACACGTGGTTCAGATCGCCCGGTGCAAGCTGCGACAGCTTGTTCGCCAGTGCGATGGCGGGCACGTGGGACGTCTGGAAAAACGTGTTGTAATAAGGCAGCTCGCGCATCTGGCGTGCGGCAGCGTCGGCCATCTCTTCGCGGCCATAGCCGATGTTGACGCACCAAAGGCCCGCCATCGCGTCAAGATAGTCGTTGCCATCCGTGTCGGTCAGCGTCACGCCATCGGCCCGTGCGATGATACGCGCGCCTTTTTCCTTAAGCTCGCCCGCATGGGTGAAGGGGTGCATGTGGTGGGCGGCGTCCAGCGCCTGAAGCTCGGACGTGGGCGGGTGATTGGCGATCATGTTCATGAGCTGGCCTTTCGTTATCATAAAAATGGGGTGGGTGCGGCGCTTTGCGCGATTGGTCCCAAAATATGATCAAATTCCAGTTTGTCAATCGAATCACTCGCCATCGCGGGTCTGTTCAGCGGCGGCTTGCGCGGCTTCGTCAAGCGACGCGCGCAGCTGATCCATGCCCTGACGGACATCCGCACCGATCGCAGCGGCGGCCGCATCGGCATCTTGCGCGCGCATCGCACAGAGCAGATCCTTGTGGTTGTCTGGAAGGTTCTGCGTGCCCAGCCGCCCGCACAGAACCCGCATCGCGGGCCCGAACCGCAGCCACAACCCCTCGGCCAGATCCGCCAGAATGGGCGATTCCGCCAGCGTGTAAAGGGTGAGGTGAAACTGATGGTTCAGATGCAGGTAACTGCGCAAATCACCCTGCCGAATTGCCCCGTCAAGCGCGCCGTCGATCGCGGCCAGCGCATCGATATCAGGGGCCTCGGCACGCTCTACAGCGCGGCGCGTCAGGTAAGGATCCAGCCATTCGCGCGCGACGATGATCTCGCTGATGGCGGCCGCGTCCAGCTGCGGCACGCAGACCCGGCGATTGCCCTGGAATTCCAGCGCGCCTTGGGATGTCAGGCGACGGATCGCCTCGCGCACCGGGGTCATTCCCGCATTGAGACGCGTCGTCAGCCCCTGAATCGTCACCGCCTGTCCCGGCGTCAGATCGCCGTAGAGCACCATTTCGCGCAGGCGCAAATACACTTGGGCATGCGCCGGCAAACCGACGTCGGCGCTGCTGAATTTAAGGGCAGAAAGCTGCATCGCGCGCTGCGCTCCGATCGATTTCCATGTCCAAGGTTGCGAGTTTAACGACCTCATGAAAACATTACCATATTGCCATATGCGATAAACTTGATCAAATTCGCGGCAGCGGTGACAAGATCACCGATCCATAGGGAGAAGATAATGCAAAAGACCATTCTGACCACCACAGCCGCCGTTGCACTGATGGCCGGCGCCGCCACCGCCCAAGAGGTGCGTGTTTACAACTGGTCCGACTACATCGACGAAGAACTGCTGGAGAAGTTCGAAGAGGAAACCGGCATCGACCTGATCTATGACGTCTTCGACAGCAACGAGGTCCTTGAGACCAAGCTGCTGGCAGGCGGCTCGGGCTATGATGTCGTCGTGCCGTCGGGCACCTTCCTTCAGCGTCAGATCACGGCCGGCGCGTTTCAGGAGCTGGACAAATCCAAACTGCCGAACATCGAGAACATGTGGGATGTCGTCGAGGAACGCACAGAGCAGTATGACCCCGATAACGCCTACTCGATCAACTACATGTGGGGCACCACCGGCATCGGTGTGAATGTCGCCAAGGTTCAGGAAGTCCTCGGCGAGGACGCTCCAATCGATTCGCTGGAGCTGGTATTCAATCCCGAGAACATGGAAAAGCTGGCATCCTGCGGTGTTCACATGCTGGACGCGCCCGCCGAGATGATCCCGATGGCCCTGCAGTTCATGGGCGAAGATCCCAACAGCCACGACCCGGACGTGATTGCCACGACCGAGCCCGTGCTGACCGCGATCCGCCCGTATATCTCCAAGTTCCACTCGAGCGAGTATATCAACGCGCTGGCCAACGGCGATATCTGCGTCGCCATCGGCTGGTCGGGCGACATCCTGCAAGCGCGTGACCGCGCCGCCGAGGCCGACAATGATGTCGAGATCGAATACAACGCGCCCAAGGAAGGCGCGCAGATGTGGTTCGATCAAATGGCGATCCCCGTGGATGCGCCCAATGTCGATGAGGCGCATCAGTTCCTGAACTTCATCATGGACGCGGAGAATGCAGCGGCTGCGTCGAACTACGTCTATTACGCCAACGGCAACAAGGCGAGCCAGGAGCTGCTGGTCGATGACGTGATCAATGATCCGGCGATCTATCCGGACGAAGAGACGATCAACAACCTCTTCACCACCACGCCTTGGGATCCGCGGGTGCAGCGCACCGTCACGCGCCTGTGGACCAAGATCAAGTCGGGCACCTGATAGCCCCCGGCGATCCAGCCCGCGCAACTCGTGCTGCGCGGGCTTTTTCAACACCCCCGACCGGGAGCCACGATGAGCCAGACCGTTTTCGAGCCGTGGAACGATCCGCAGGCAAAGCCGCTGATTCAGTTCAAGAACGTGACCAAGCGTTTCGGTGACTTCACCGCAATCGACAATCAGACATTCGATATCTACGCACGCGAATTCTTTGCCCTGCTTGGCCCCTCGGGCTGTGGCAAGACCACGCTGATGCGGATGCTCGCCGGGTTTGAAAAGGTGACGGAGGGCCAGATCGTGCTGGACGGCGTCGATCTGGCGCCGATCCCGCCGAACAAGCGGGCCGTGAACATGATGTTCCAGTCCTACGCCCTGTTCCCGCATCTGTCGGTTTACGACAACATCGCCTTCGGTCTCAAACGCGACAAGATGCCCAAGGACAAGATTGCAGATCGCGTCACGCAAATGCTGAAGCTTGTCCGGCTGGAAAAATTCGCCCAGCGCAAGCCACATCAGATTTCTGGCGGTCAACGCCAGCGCGTCGCCTTGGCCCGCAGCCTCGCCAAGGCGCCAAAACTTCTGCTTCTGGACGAGCCTATGGGCGCACTGGACGCCAAGCTGCGGCAGGACACGCAATTCGAACTGGTGGATATTCAGGAGAAAACCGGCACGACCTTTGTCATTGTGACCCACGACCAGGAAGAGGCGATGACCGTCGCCAGCCGCGTCGCAGTCATGGACGACGGCAAGATCATGCAGGCCGACACGCCCGCAAATATCTATGAGGCGCCAAATTCCGTCTATGTCGCGGATTTCATCGGCGATGTGACCATCATCGAAGGCCGCGCCACCAAGAACGGCACCGGCTATGACATCGCTTTTGCCGAGGGCCAACCAACGCTGCATGCGAAATCGGAAAAGACGCTCCAGAACGGGCAGACCTGCCATCTGGCGATCCGCCCCGAGAAAGTCACGATCACCGCCGACAAGCCCGAGGCGTCAAATGCGCTGAAGGGCAAGATCCTCGACATCGCCTACCTCGGAAACCTCTCGACCTACCATGTCAAGCTGGAGACGGGCCAGGTCATCAAGGCCCAAACGGCCAATACGCGCCGCCTGTCACGCCGCAGCTTCACCTGGGAGGATACCGTCTGGCTCAGTTGGACCGACACTGCCGGTGTCCTGTTGGAGGGTTAAGCCATGCGCCGCGCCATCTTGATCGCCGTTCCCTACCTGTGGCTCGTCGCGCTCTTTCTCGTGCCGTTTCTGATCGTGCTCAAGATCAGCCTCAGCGACATTGCGCTGTCCATCCCGCCCTACACCCCGACGCTGGACCTCGGCGCGGGATGGGAGGGGATCAAGACGTTCTTCGCCGGTCTCGATTTCGAGAATTTCGAATTTCTGACGACCGACGATCTTTATTGGAAGGCATATTTGTCCTCGCTCAAGATTGCGTTCATCGCCACGTTTCTGACCCTGCTCGTCGGCTATCCCATCGCCTACGGCATGGCGAGCGCCCCGGATCACTGGCGCCCGACGCTGATGATGCTGGTCATCCTGCCGTTCTGGACCAGCTTTCTGATCCGGGTCTATTCCTGGGTCGGCATCCTTGCGAACGAAGGCTATCTGAACCAGTTCCTGCTGGGCATCGGCGTCATTTCCACACCGCTGACGATCCTCAACACGAACGTCGCGGTCTATATCGGCATCGTCTATACCTATCTGCCCTTCATGATCCTGCCCATCTACGCCGCGCTCGAGCGTATGGATGGCTCGCTGCTGGAGGCGGCCGAGGATCTGGGGTGCAGCCGCATCACCGCCTTCTGGCTGGTGACCTTCCCCTTGTCGAAAAACGGCATCATCGCGGGTTGCTTTCTGGTGTTCATTCCCACCATCGGCGAGTTTGTGATCCCGTCCCTCCTGGGTGGGTCCAGAACGCTGATGATCGGCAAGGTGCTGTGGGAGGAGTTCTTCAACAACCGCGACTGGCCCGTTGCCAGCGCCGTGGCGGTGATCCTGCTGATCATCCTCATCATCCCCATCATTCTATTTCAGCGGAACGAGCAAAAGCAGAGGGAGCTTGAGGGATGAGGCGTGTCACATGGTTCAACGCCACGTCCCTAACGCTGGGATTCGCGTTTCTCTATCTGCCGATGGTGATCCTGATCATCTACAGCTTCAACGATAGCCAGCTCGTCACCGTCTGGGCCGGGTTTTCCACCAGATGGTATGGCGAGCTGTTGCAGAACGACGCATTTCTGGACGCCGCATGGATCACGATCAAGGTCGCGGTGATTTCCTCGTCGATCGCAACAGTTCTGGGCACGATGGCCGCCATCGTGCTGGTGCGCGCGGGCCGGTTTTCGGGCCGCACGCTGTTTTCCGGCATGATCTATGCGCCTCTTGTCATGCCCGAGGTGATCACCGGCCTGTCCCTGCTCCTGCTCTTTATCGGGCTCAACATCGACCGGGGCGTGATGACCATCGTGCTGGCGCATACGACCTTCTCGATGTGCTATGTATCGGTCGTCGTGTCGTCACGTCTTGTCAGCTTCGACCAATCGCTCGAGGAGGCGGCGCTGGATCTGGGATGCTCGCAAATGCAGGCGTTCTTCCTCGTGACGCTGCCGATCATCGCGCCTGCGGTCATTTCGGGCTGGCTGCTTGCCTTTACGCTCAGCCTTGATGATCTGGTCATCGCCAGCTTTACCGCCGGACCCTCGTCGACCACGCTGCCGATCAAGATCTGGTCGTCGATCCGTCTTGGCCTTAGCCCCGAAATCAACGCACTTTCGACCCTGATGATTACCATCGTGGCTGTTGGCGTCATCACCGCCTCACTTGTCAGCAAGCGAAGCAGTCTGAAACGGCAGGCGGATGAGCGCGCGGCCGGCACATGAAGCGCATCTACCCTGCCCATGCCTACAGCGAGGCGCCCCGCGCCGCCTGCTATTGGCCGATCACGACCGAAGGTGCGGCAAACCCGCCCGCGCGCGGCACTCTGACGGCAGATGTGGCCATAATCGGCGCAGGTTTCACCGGCCTTTCCGCCGCGTTGCACTTGGCCGAGGATGGCGCGGACGTCATCGTCCTCGAGGCGCAGGATGTTGGCTGGGGCGCATCGGGGCGCAATGGCGGGTTTTGCTGCCTCGGCGGGTCAGCGGCCAGTGACAAGGCCCTGACGCGCCAATTCGGCGAGGAAGCGCGCCGCGAATTCCGCGCGACCGAGCGCCACGCGGTCGAGCTTGCCGCCAACCTGATCGACCGCCACCACATGCAGGTCGACCGCCATTCGCAGGGCGAGACGGTGATGGCCCACACGCCCGCCGCCTTCGACGGATTTGAGGCGCGCGCACGCAAGGTCGAGCAGGATTATGGTGTCTCTCCTACGATCATTCCGGCGCATGAACAGGCACAGAACGGCATGTCAGGGCCGTTTCATGGCGCGATGACCACGCCCATCGGCTTTGCCCTGAACCCTATGAAATACATTCAGGGACTCGCCAACGCGTGCCGCGCGGCGGGTGTGCGCATTCGCGCGCACAGCCCCGTCCACCAGATCGACCAGGGCGCAAGTTTCAGCCTGCAAACGCCCGAGGCCCGCATTCAGGCCCGCCGCCTGATCGTGGCGACAAACGGCTATAGCTCGGACAATCTGCCGGACTGGATGAAGGGCCGCTATTTGCCCACACAGTCCAACGTCTTGGTGACACGCCAGATGACCGACGATGAGTTGAACACCCAAGGCTGGACCACGCGCCAAGCTTGCTATGACGACCGCTTTTTCCTGCATTACTTTCGCCTGATGCCGAACAATCGGATGCTCTTTGGCATGCGCGGCGGCCTTTTCAGCGCGCCTTGGGCCGATGCGCGGATGCACGGCAATATCCGACAGCATTTCGAGACGATGTTCCCCGAATGGGCCCATGTCGAGACACCGCACAGCTGGCATGGACTGCTCAGCATCGCACGCGATCTCACGCCCTACGCCGGGCCGATCGACACCATGCCCGGCGCGTTCACCGCGCTTTCTTATCATGGAAACGGTGTAGCGATGGCCACCTACGCTGGCGCGCTGCTGGCCGATCTGGCGCAGGATCGCAAGCCACAGAACCTCTACCCCGAAATCATGAAACGCCCGCCCAAACGCTGGCCCTTGGGCCGGTTCAGGCGGGCGTGGTTCTGGCCCGTCTATGGCGCGATGTGGGCGACGGGTGCCTGAGCCAAGATCTTTCAGCTCATCACCATGATCGCCTTGGCGTTGGTGAATTCCTTCATGCCAAACCCGCCATGTTCGCGCCCGTATCCGGAATCCTTGACCCCGCCAAAGGGCATGTTGGGCGTCGCCATGCCAAACCCGTTGATAAAGATCATGCCGGTATCGAACTCTTCCGCCGCAAGCTTGACCGCAGCTTCGGTGTCCTGCGAGAGGATCCCCCCACCAAGGCCATATCGGCTGTCGTTGGCAATGCGCATGGCATCCTTGTCATCCTTGGCCCGGATCAATGACGCAACGGGACCAAACAGCTCACCGTCATAGGCAGGCTGACCCGGCGCAACATCGCCCAGAACCGTCGCAGGATAGTAATAGCCCGCGCCACCCGGCAGCTTGCCACCACAAAGGATGGTCGCGCCGTTTTTTACGCTGTCATTCACCTGATCCTGCAAATCGTCGCGCAGGTCCTCGCGCGCCATCGGGCCGATGTCTGCATCATCTCCGGTCGGGTCGCCCGCCTTCAGCGCAGCCATCCGCTCGACAAAGGCCTCGCGAAAGTCGTCATAAAGCGTCTCGACCACGATAAACCGCTTGGCCGCGATGCAGGTTTGCCCGTTGTTGTAGACACGCCCCATCACACAAGTCTCTAGCGCCATTTTCAGGTCCGCATCCGACAGCACGAGGTAGGCATCGTTCGAACCCAGTTCCAGCACTGATTTCTTCAACGCCTTGCCTGCCTTTTCGCCCACATGGCTGCCTGCGCCGGGACTGCCCGTCAGGGTCACGCCGCGTACCTTGTCGTTGGCAATGACATGGTCGGACTGGTCGTGCGAGATGATCAACACCGTAAAAAGGTTCTCCGGCAGGCCGGCGTCCCGATAAATCCGCTCGAGCAGCAGGCCAGATCCGGTGACATTCGCCGCGTGCTTCAGCAGAACACCATTACCAGCCATCAGGTTGGCTATCGAATAGCGCACCACCTGATAGGCCGGGAAATTCCACGGCTGGATGCCGTAAATGACGCCAATTGGCGCGTGAACGACGCGGCCCCGCTCTCCGTTGGCAATCTCGCGGTCCTCCGGGGCCAATACGTCGGGGCCATGCTCGGCCGTATAGTCACAAATGGCGGCGCAGAGATCGACTTCCTGATGCGACTGCTTCAACAGCTTGCCCATTTCCTGGGTCATCAGCTGAGCCAGCTCTTCCTTGTTGTCACGCAGGCCTTGGCCAATCGCCTTGAGGATCTTGCCACGCGCGGCGTGGTCGGTCTTGCGCCAACTCAGAAAAGCCTCGTGACAGCCATCGATCTTGGCGTTCATCTCGGCATCGGTGAAATAGCTGTAACTATCGATCGCCTCGCCCGTAGCGGGATTGATCGTCTGAAATGTATTGGACATTTTGGCCTCGCGTTGAAGTGCAGTTGCATATCAAACGCGCGGCTTGCCTGCGCCGTTCCGTTACCCCTGCGGCGTCCGAAGCGCCCTGGCCCGCCCCCGCTTGAGGCCGAGGTGATGCTCGCGCAGGATGATTGCGATGCCCGCAGCAGCGATCAAGGCCGCCCCGATCAGCATCGGCCCGGTTGGCACCTCATCAAAGATGAAATAGCCGATGACCAGCGCAAAGAGCATGGAGGCATAGTCGAAGGGCGCCACGATGCTGGCGTCCGCATGGCGATAAGACAGCGTGAGAAATATCTGTGCCGCCCCGCCGATCACGCCCGCCAGCACCAATTGCCCCGCCAGCCAACCGGACGGGATGACCCACCCGAACGGCATCGTCATGGCTGACAGGACCGTTGCCGTCACCGAGAAATAAAAGGCAATCGCCGCCGGATGCTCGGTCTGCACCATCGAACGGATCGTGATCTGTGCAATCGCCGCGAATGTGGCCCCGATCAGCACCACCACCGCGCCCAGCACCTCGGAAGCCGCGACGGGGCCACCGCCAAAAACGCTGAGCTTCGGTGCGAGGATGACAAGCACACCGATCAGACCGACGCAAACCGCGCTGATGCGAAAGACGCCGACTTTCTCACCCAGAAAAAGCGCCGCGAAGATCACGATAAGCAGCGAGGATGTGTAGCTGAGCGCCGTCACTTCCGGCAAAGGCAAAAGCGCAAGACCGGCGAACATCATGGCCATAGCCATCGTCCCCGCAATGCCGCGCCCCGCGTGCCCCCAGATGGATTTCACGCGCAGCCCGGTCGAAAGCTGCCCCAGCATGATGAGCCACACCACCGTCACCGGCACGGCAAAAAGGGATCGAAAAAAAACGGCTTGGCCTGCCGGCACCTCGTCTGAGGCCGCCTTGATCAGCGACGACATGATGATGAAGAGAACGACCGCGCATAGTTTCAGCGAGATCGCCTTGACCGGCTGCATCGGCATGGCTCCTTTTGCGGCCATGCATGCGCCTGGCCCCGACCGAGGTCAAGGCCAAGGCGCTATCTTGGTGGGGGCATATAGCCCCGGCCTCTAGCTGCGCGGCAAAACCCAGTCGGCCCGCGGGAAGTGGCAAGTGTAACCGTTCGGCACGCGCTGCAGATAGTCTTGATGCTCGGGCTCGGCCTCCCAGAAGTCGCCGACGGGCTCGACCTCGGTCACGACCTTGCCGGGCCACTTGCCACTGGCCTCCACGTCGCGGATCGTGCGCCGCGCCTCCAGCTTTTGCGCATCATCGACATAGTAAATTGCCGAACGATAGCTGATACCTACGTCATTGCCCTGCCGGTTCAATGTGGTCGGATCGTGGATCTGAAAGAACAGCTCAAGGATCTCGCGATAGCTGATCTTGTCCGGGTCAAAGATGATCTCGATCCCCTCGGCATGGGTGCCATGATCGCGGTAGGTGGCATTGGGCACGTCACCGCCCGTATAGCCCACCCGCGTCGACAGGATGCCCTCCCGTTTGCGGATCAGATCCTCCATCCCCCAGAAACATCCTCCTGCCAATACGGCGCGTTGCTCACTCATGCCCGGTCCTCCACTTGATTCAGATATTCGCCATAGCCTTCTGCCTCCATCTCGTCCTTGGGGACAAAACGAAGCGAGGCCGAATTTATGCAGTAGCGCAGACCGCCCCTGTCGCGCGGCCCGTCGGGAAAGACATGGCCTAGATGACTGTCGCCATGCGCACTGCGCACTTCGACGCGGCGCATACCCAACGTGTCATCCTGCAACTCGGACACATGCGCCGGCTCGATCGGCTTGGTAAAGCTGGGCCAGCCGCAGCCGCTCTCGTATTTGTCCGCGGATGCAAACAGCGGCTCGCCGGAAACGATGTCGACATAGATCCCCGGCGCCTTGTTGCCCAGATACTTGCCCGTTCCGGGCCGCTCCGTGCCGCTTTCTTGCGTCACGTGAAACTCTTCGGGACTAAGGCGCGCGATTGCATCGGGGTCTTTGGTATAGCGGGTCATGGAAAACTCCTCTCGATGACGGCTCTTGCCCTCATAGATGGCCGCGCCGCATGAAAATCCAACCGATATTTCACGCGGCTCTCATTGGATTGAGCGCAATACATGCTTTTTCTTGGCAAAAACAACCAAATCCCGCCGGTGGCAAAGCGCGCGGCGCTACCAATCCATCACCACCTTGCCCGAATTGCCTGAAATCATGGCAGCGAACCCCTGCTCGAAATCATCTATTCCGATGCGATGCGTGATCAGCCCGCTGACATCGAGGCCCGATTGAACCAGCGCGATCATCTTGTACCACGTCTCGAACATCTCGCGGCCGTAGATGCCCTTGACGTGCAGCATCTTGAAGATGATGGCGTTCCAATCGACCGCGAACTCGGTGGGCGCGATGCCCAGCAGGGCAATCTTGCCCCCGTTGTTCATATGGCTGATCATCTGCTGCATGGCCGCAGCAGCGCCCGACATCTCGAGGCCCACGTCAAAGCCTTCGTGCATGTCGATGCGCGCCATGACATCGCCAAGCTTTTCTTTCGAGACGTCGACGACATGCGGCACGCCCATGCGGCGCGCCAGATCGAGGCGATAGGGATTGATGTCCGTGATCACCACCTTCCGCGCACCGACCTTTGACGCAACCAGCGCGCCCATGATCCCGATCGGCCCCGCGCCGGTCACCAGCACATCCTCGCCCACCAGATCAAAGCTGAGCGCGGTATGCACCGCATTGCCAAACGGATCGAAAATGGCCGCGATTTCGTCCGTGATGTCATCTGGGACCGGCACGACATTCATCTCGGGGATGCAGACATATTCGGCAAAGCTGCCGGGCCGGTTCACGCCAACGCCCTTGGTATTGCGGCATAGCTGTCCGCGCCCGGCGCGGCAATTCCGGCAGGTGCCGCAGACGATATGCCCCTCGCCACTGACCCGCTGGCCGATCTTGTAGCGCGTTGCGGCGCTGCCGGTGTCGGCAATCTCGCCCACGAATTCATGGCCGACCACCATCGGCACCGGCACTGTCTTGGCGCTGAACTCGTCCCACTTCCAGATATGCACGTCAGTGCCGCAAATCGCGGATTTGCGCACCTTGATCAGCACGTCTTTCGGCCCCGGCTCGGGCACCGGGACATACTCCATCCACAGGCCCGGCTCGAGTTTGGCCTTGACCAATGCCTTCATGCGGTTGTCCATTCAGATCACTCCCAATTCGCGGCCAACCTTGGCAAAGGCATCAATTGCCTCATCCAGCATGTCGCGCGTCAGCCCGGCACTCATCTGCGTGCGGATCCGGTCCTGATCCTTGGGCACGACAGGATAGCTGAACGCGGTCACGTAAACCCCGTGATCGCCCAGTTTTGCGGCCATTTGTTGCGCCAGTTTGGGGTCGCGTAGCATGACGGGAATGATCGCATGTTCGCCGGGCAACAGCTCGAACCCCAGATCGGTCATGCGGGTGCGAAAATGCGCGGCATTGTCCCAAAGCTGCGCGCGCAGATCATCCCCCGCCTCGACCAGATCGAACATCTTTAGCGAGGCAGCGGCAATCACGGGCGCAAGCGTGTTTGAGAAAAGATAGGGCCGCGAGCGCTGGCGCAGCCAGTCGACCACCTCCGCAGAGGCGGCGGTATAGCCACCCGATGCGCCGCCCAGCGCCTTGCCCAGCGTGCCGGTCAGAATATCGACCCGGCCCATCACGCCGCAATGCTCGATGCTGCCCCGCCCGGTAGCGCCGACAAACCCGGTGGCATGACAGTCGTCGACCATCACCAGCGCATCATACTTGTCCGCCAGGTCGCAGATCTCGGCCAATCGGGCGTAATAGCCGTCCATCGAGAATACGCCATCTGTGGCAATCAGCCGGTGCCGCGCACCTTTTGCCTCCTGCAAACACCGCTCAAGATCGGCCATGTCGCTATTTGCATAGCGATAGCGCTGCGCCTTGCACAGGCGCACACCGTCAATGATGCTCGCGTGGTTCAGCGCATCACTGATGATCGCGTCCTCGGGGCCGAGAATAGTCTCGAACAAACCTGCGTTCGCGTCGAAACAACTGGGGTAGAGGATGCAGTCCCCCGTCCCGAGGAAGTCGGCGATGCGCGCCTCAAGGGCCTTGTGCTCTTCCTGGGTGCCGCAAATGAACCGCACCGACGCCATGCCAAATCCATAGCGATCCAGCGCCTCCTTGGCGGCACCGATGATCTCTGAATTGTCGGCCAGACCGAGATAGTTATTCGCGCACAGATTGACGACCTCTGCGCCACTTTCCAGCGATACGCGCCCTGACTGGGGCGAGGTGATGACACGCTCGGTCTTGTACAATCCCTCGTCCTTGAGGCCCTCAAGGCGCGAGGCGATGTCTGCATCGAAATCTTTGGCGGCACTCATGGCAGCGTCCTTTCACTGACTCGTCTTGCCCGCAGGCTAAAGCAAATCCCCCGCATGGGACATGGGCGCAATTGGCGTCTAACCTGCAATGCGCGGTCGCCCCGACGCCTCGACCGTGATCTCACCCTCCAGGAACACCTGCCGCGCCTCGGCCTGCGCCGTGCGCAGATCGCGTGTGGCGGTGATCTGAATATCCTCGGCCCCAGCCGTGATGGCGCCGGCGCGCGCCGCGGCCCGCAGCGCCGACTCAAGCGCATCAAGGGCCGCACTCACCTCGCGGTGATCCTCGGGGCCGGTCTCCAGATGCACGCGGAAAAGCCCCTCTGACGGCGAGGTGACAGTGCCACTGCGCCGGATGGTAACGCGGCCCACGACCGCGCCGATGGCATTGGCAACACCCGCGTGTTCGGGCAGTATCATCTCGCAGCCAAGGCGCCTGCCGACCGCCGGATAATAGGTCGCCGCCGAGGCACCCAAGCCCACGACAGGCACATTCAGACCCGCATTCAACCTTATCAGACCCTGATGCTGGTCCATGCCGCGTTGCATCAACACATGCCGCGCCAACTGATCGGGCGCGAGGCCGAATGCCGACTCCTCTTCGGCAAACCCTGTCTCGAGAATGGCCAGAACCGTCTGCGTGGTTAGCTGATCGACGATCATGCGCGCCATGTCTGCGGCATCGCCCGCGATGAGATTGCCTGATCCGGTCCGTTTACGCGCCAGCAAGGCAAGCGCCTTTTGCGCGGCCTCGCTATCCCACGCGGTGGCATGCCCCAGAACATGGCTGGCGTCGGAGGGTGTCACGCCCGAGATCTGGACCAGGCCGCGTGCCACCAGACGCGTAAGCGCCTGCCCCTCAAGCCGCGTGCGCAAGACGGCGCCGACCGGCTGCACGCCGCCGCGCGCGATCCGATCCAGAAGGGCATCGTCGCGTTCGGCCAGACCGCCCGCCTCGACGCCCGGCACGGCCCGCACGAAGGCCGCGTCATGCTCGCCCGGCACAGTGCTGCGCAGCTGCGCATCAAGCGCGCGATGCACCACGTCGGGGGCATCCTGCGCAATCAGGCTGACGGGCAGCACGCGGCGAGGGCCAAGCACAACGCCCCCGGCCAGACCATCCGCTTGCACATGAACCTCGCTATCGCCGCCGAGGCCGGTGGTGCGCATACCAACCGCCTCGACCATCGTGCGCCACGGGCCAACCTGCGCGCCCGCCGGATCAATCATCGGCTTGCCCCCGCGCAGAACCGCGACATCGGTGGTCGTGCCTCCGATATCCGACACCAGCGCCGTATCAACGCCCGTCAGCCAGCGCGCGCCGACAATGGACGCAGCCGGACCGCTTAGAATTGTCTCGATCGGGCGCTCTCGAGCCTGATTAGCGCTGATAAGCGCGCCATCGCCCCGCACCACCATCAGGGGCGCGTCTATGCCCAGATCAGCCAGCTTGCCCTCGGCCTTTTCGATCAAGCGCGCGATCATGCCGATCAAGCGCGCGTTAAGAAGCGCGGTCAAGGCCCGCTTGGGCCCGTTCAGCTTGGCCGACAGATGGTGCGAACATGATACGGGCCGCCCCGTCACCTCCGCGATCATGCGCTGCGCTGCCAATTCATGCTCAGGATTGCGCGTGGCGAATTGGGACGCGACCGCAAAGGCGGAAATCCCGCGATCCTCGCGCAGCCACGCCTCAAGTGAAGTCATGTCCAGAGGCCGCGCCTCGTAGCCAGCATGATTATGCCCGCCTTCAAGGATCAGGGCCGGATCACCGCCCAGCGCGGCGCGCAGCCCGTGCCCATCCAGATCTTGCGCGCGAAAACCGATATAGATCAGACCGACGCGCCCGCCCTGCCCCTCGACCAGCGCATTCGTCGCCAATGTGGTCGACAGGGACGCAAGCGCGATATCGGCCGGTTTGGTCCCGCTATCGGCCAGCACCTTTTCCACCGCCGCACCAATCCCGATGGCGAGGTCGTGACGCGTTGTAAGGGCCTTGGCGCTTGCGATCACCTCGGCCTCATCACGGATAAGGACCGCATCGGTATAGGTGCCGCCGGTATCCACGCCGAGCAAAATCGCCATGTCATTTCTCCTGAGTGACGCGCCTCTCGCCATATGACGGACATCGGGCCTAATCCATCCCTTTTGCGGCAGCGTCCAGTCGCTCCAGCGCCCAGGCCGCCGCCTCCGCGACCACCGGATCCGGATCGACCAGATGCGGGCGCGCGGCCTCAGCCAGATCTGGTTGTCCAGAGTTGCCGATGGCGTAAAGCACATTGCGCAAGAAGCGATTGCGCCCGATCCGCTTGATCGGGCTGCCCGAGAATTTCGCACGAAAGGCGGCGTCGTCCAGACCGGCAAGCTCCGCCAAGGGCGGCGCCAGAAGATCGGGCCGCGCATGGTAGCGGATCTCGCGCGCATCCTGGGCGAACTTGTTCCACGGGCAAACGGCCAGACAGTCGTCACAGCCATAGATCCGATTGCCCATCAGGACGCGCAGTTCCGGATCGATCGGGCCGTGATGTTCGATCGTCAGATAGGAAATGCAGCGCCGCGCATCCATCTGGTAAGGCGCGGGAAAGGCATTCGTCGGACACACGTCGAGGCAGGCACGGCAACTGCCGCAGTGATCCGCCTCGGGCGCATCCCGCTCCAGATCAAGCGTGGTAAAGATTGAGCCGATAAAGAACCAACTGCCCAGATCACGGCTGACGAGATTGGTATGTTTGCCCTGCCAGCCCAGACCTGCCGCCTCGCCCAATGGCTTCTCGGGGACGGGCGCGGTATCAACGAAAACTTTGACCTCGACGTCGTCAGATGCGCCGGGCGTCTCGGCGATCAGCCAGCGCGCAAGCCGTTTCAGCCGTTTCTTGACGAGGTCATGATAGTCCTTGTTCTGCGCATAGACACTAATCGCAGCCTTCTCCGGGTGCCTCAGAACCTCCAGAGGATCATGCTCGGGCGTATAGCTTTCGCCCAGCATGATGACGGATTTCGCCTCGGGCCAAAGCGCGGCGGGGTTGCCGCGCCAGTGACTGCGCTCGGCCAGCCAGCCCATCTGGCCATGATAGCCCGCCTCCAGAAACGAGGCGAGGCGATCCGGCACCTGCGGCACGTCACCGGGCCTGCAAATCCGGGCCAGGTCAAACCATTCGGCCCGTGCCTGCGCAACCAGTCGCTCTTTCAGACCGTCCATGCTTTTTCTTGGGTCAAATACCCCATCGGGCCCCCGCTTCAAAAATCGAGGTTGGAATAGTGCCGCGGCGGGGGAAACCCCGAAACCTGATCGGCCAGAATACTGCGAAACGCGGGACGTGACTTGATCTTGGCGTACCAATCCTTGACCACATCGCTGCGGTTCCAATCCACGTCCGAGATGTAATCCAGCGCACTCAGGTGCGCGGCGGCGGCGAAATCGGCCAGCGTCATGACGTCGCCAGCCAGCCAGCGGCGCTGCTCCAGCAAGTGGGCCATGTAATCGAGGTGATATTTGATCGCCTTGGCGCCCGATTTGACGTTGCCGCTATCGGGAAAGCCAGCGCCCATCATCTTTTTGTTCACCCGCTCGTAGAGCAGTTTGGACGTGACCTCGTGATGAAACTTGTCGTCGAACCAGGCCACCAGCCGGCGCACCTCATAGCGGCCCTCTGCACCGCGCGGCATCAACGGAGGTTCGGGGTATTTCTCTTCGAGATATTCGCAGATGGCAGCGCTCTCGGGCAGGGTGCGCCCGTCGATACGCAAGACGGGCACCTTGCGGGCCGGGTTACGGCGGTGAAAATCCGGGTTTTCCTCCCAGTATCGCTCCTCCACCAGCTCGCACTCGATCTTCTTCTCGGCAAGGCTCAGGCGGACCTTTCGGCAGAAGGGCGACAGGGGAACGTGATAGAGCTTGGCCATGACGTGGCGGACCTTTGTTGAGACGGGTGCCCTTCCATGCCCGGTAAGCGTGTGGTTTTCAATCCTCGAAACACGCAGCACGCCCGTCGCGGCGGATCGTGGCCGCGCCGTCCATGATCGAGGCGGCGCGTTTTCTCACCCAATCGCTGGGCTGACTGGCCGAACGGTTCTTGGGGTCAGGCAGGATCGCGGCCAACCGCGCAGCCTGCCGGTCGGTAAGATCAGCGGCATTGACGCCGAAATAGTGACGGGCCGCAGCGCCAACGCCGAATATGCCCTCGTCGAACTCGGCCACGTTCAGATAAACCTCGATGATGCGCCGTTTGGACCAGGCGGTCTCGACGACAGGCGTCATCGCTGCCTCGAGCGCCTTGCGAGGCCAGGACCGGCCATGCCACAGGTAGACGTTCTTGACGGTCTGTTGACTGATCGTCGACGCGCCGCGGGCGCCGCCCCGCTCCAGCACCTCGCGGATCGCGCGCATGTCAAAGCCCCAGTGATTGCAGAAATTGGCATCCTCCGCCGCGACGGCAGCGCGGGCCATCACCGGCGCGATATCGTCGATAGGCGTCCAGACATAGGCGATCTGCCCGAGCCTGCGCGCCTCCTGCTTCATGTAGAACGTCGGCCCCGGCGGCGCGACAAACCCATGCCAGAGCGAGGCCGCGCCCATGACCAGCGCGCCCGTGATCAGCGTCCAGAGCGACCACCGCCGCAGCCACGCCAAGGGCGATCGCTTGCGAGACGGCTCCTTGGTGGGTTTTCTGGGCATGGTCTGGCCTTGAAATGGCGCGCGGCCCGGTAGTTTTGGGCCGCGCGATGTGAGTATTTGAAGAACAATGAAAGCGCTGGCGCCTCAGCCCGCCAGATGATCCACGACTTCGACATGCTGTGCGAGGCGGCGCACTTCGCCCATATAGCGCTCGATCAGGGCCGGATCGTGGGGCGCGGGGCTGACCCCTGCGGGAAGCTCGCCCGCCAAAGCCGATTCGATCGCCATGGAGAGCGGGATCGAGACGAGGCGCGCCATCGCGGTGCCGCGCGCATCACCCCATGCGTCCATCACATATGTCTTGTGCCAGACGGCGGCGCCGTTGCGCTCGGCCTTGAGTGAGACGCACATGACCACGCGGTCAGGCTCACCCTCGTCATACGCATGCTCGCCCCAGAACGTGTCGGACATCTCGCGTAGGCGGGCATCCCCCTCGGGGCCCTGAAGCGTCTCGACCTCGGCAAAGACATCGCTCCACGCGTCGGTCCAACCATTGAGGCGCAGGGTGCCGCGCACGAACTCCTTGACCCGCCATTCTGGATCAAAGCGGTAATCGGCGATGAAGGGGACGCTGTCTCGGTTCGGATAGACCTCGAACGTCTCAGGCGCGGGCAGCGGCGCCGAATAGCTGCTGATCGCGTCCCAAGGGCGATCGACACGCAGCTCGGCATGGTCGCGGATCGAGCGCGAGGGCGAGCGCAGTGCCTTGAGCACTCCGAGGGGTGACCAGCTGAACTTGTAGCGGAACGCATTGGGATGCTTGGGGATACCGCCACAATAGCTGAGGAAGGTCAGATCGTTTTCGGGATCGACCGTGCCGCTAGCGCGGTAATCAGCGACGAGGGTGTGCGCCATCAGGTGGTCGATACCGGGATCGAGGCCGATCTCGTTGACGAAGGTCAGACCTGCGGCCTCGGCCCGCGCGTGCAGCGCGCGCATTTCAGGCGCGATGTAGGAGGAGCTGGCGAAATGCGCGCTCTTGGTCAGGCACATCTCGGCGAGGGGCACATGCCAGTCGCCGGGCAGCATCGAGACCACGATATCGCCAGCCTGCACCTCGGCAGCCAGCGCGTCCATGTCGAAAGTCTGGATGCGTTGGGTAAGGTCGCCCACCGCATCCTGCGCCTTGCCAAGGCTGCGGTTCCACACCGTCACCTCATGCCCTGCCTCGATCAGCCTGCGCAGGCCCGGGATGGCCGAAAGGCCCGTTCCACACCAATGGATCGTCATGTCAGTGGCCTTTCATTGCCGTCGTGAATGTTTCGTGCGCCCGTCCCCAGACGCCTCGATCAAGATGGCCCAAAGCGCGCAGCGAGGGCAAGAGGAGGGCGGCAAAGTCCTGCGAGGATTCCACCGGAAGCAGGGAGGGCAGATTGTCGATGGCCATGACGTCCATCGGGGGCGCATCATGCACCCGCCGCGCCGGCGCGGCCCAGTCGGTGGCCGCATCATAGATGGGGACCGGGTTGTAATCGCTGTCAGGATCGCAGGCGACATCGCCGATTACCGTGAGGTCACGCGGCGCCTCCAACGCGGCNGCATCATAGATGGGGACCGGGTTGTAATCGCTGTCAGGATCGCAGGCGACATCGCCGATTACCGTGAGGTCACGCGGCGCCTCCAACGCGGCCTTCGGCACGAAAACGGGGGTGCCCGGGCGCGCAAAGATGCAGTTGAGGAACATGTCATGCTCCAAGATCTGCGGAAACGGGCCGCCCTGCGACGTCTCGGCCATATCCCAGAGGGTCGGCGCGAGGCCCATGGCGGTGCAAAGGTCCGCCGCCCCGGTGCCAACGCGGCCCAGCGCGCCGATTATGATGGCCGAAGGGATGCGCAGGCCGCCGAGGTCGCGCGCCAGATCGGCCAGCAGCGCATCCTTGCCACCATAAGTGGCGACAGCGGGGCAAATGCCCCCGCGCTGCTGCGCCGCCCATGCCTTCACAGTGACGGCAGCGCCCGCATACCCGGCCCAATAGCCGAAGGCGGCAACGCGGCGGCCGTCCTCGTCCACCAGATACTCCAGATCATAAAGCGTGCCGCCCCCCTCGCGAAATCGGTTCAGAAGGGCGCGCCCGGAATGCTGTCCCTTGAAGGCATGACCGAACATGATGTGGCGATGCGGCAGGGGCGTGCCATCCTCGGGCAGCTCCTTGAGACCGAAGATGATGGCATCCTCGGGCGCGTCCGGCCAGCTGGCGGCGGCGGCGATGTCGCAGCCCGCATCGCGGTAGCCGTCGATCAGGATGGCGCGCTGGTCACTCTGCTCGACCGTCACTTTCATACCGGCGGCCATCAGCTCGCGCGCGCCTTCGGGCGTCAGTCCGACGCGCTCTTCATTCGGGCGCTGCTCGGCCCGGACCCACAGATGTGTCATGCTTGGCCTCCCTTAGAACATGCCGGCGGCGCGGACCGCCTTGACCGACGCACGCGCCTCCATTGCCTCTCGAAAGGCCGTGATGCGCGGGAAGTTTGCCACGTCGACGCCGTCGCCCTTGAGCCATTGGCACATCACAAAGAGGTGCGGATCGGCCACCGTCACACGATCGCCCATGACGAAGGGGCCTGTCAGGCAATGCTCTTCGACGTAGGTGGCGCTGGCGGTCATCGTCTTGGGCACTTGGGCGCGCATATCGGCGTGCGACTCTTCCCGTTCGGCCCAGCGATAGGCGCGCGGGCCGTGGGCGTGGTTTACCTGCATCGTGCTGGCCAGATAGTGGATTACACCGCGCACACGCGCGGCCTCGACGGGCGCCTCCGGCATCAGCCTTGCCCCCGGTGCAATGGCCGCGATGTAATCGAGGATCGCGCCCGTTTCGGTCAGAACGGTCCCTTCGACTTCGAGGGCAGGCACGCGTCCCTTGGGGTTGATCTGGTGGTAGGCGGGCTTGGTCTGTTCGCCATCCTTGAAGCTGACCTTGTAACTGTCGAACGCAAGCCCGGCCTCGTGCAGGGCGATGGGGATCGTCACGGATACGGTGCCGGGCGCGTAATAGAGTTTCATTGCGGCCTCCTGCCGTTTTTAGATAAAAGTGCGGGCATGGGCCCGGTCTGCGGCGTCAAGGTGCGGTGTCGCGTTGAAGCTGTCCAGCACCAACTGGCCATGCACGTACCGCAGCCGATGGACCGAGCTGTTGTGCGTGCGCAGCATCATGCGCGTCATGGAATCGGTATCGAGCCCAAGCACATGCCGCATGACCATGCCGATCACGCCGCCCGAAGTGACCAGCATGCTGCGCCCATGCTGCGCGGCAATTTCTTCGATCATCGCTACGGTGCGGGTATGGAAGCTGCCGAATGTCTCGGGAATATCGACGAGGCGGTCCTCGGCCCAGTGCGAGATCACCTGCGGCATGTAGCGATAGAAATCATAGGCGCTGTCAGGCGCGGCGACACCGTGCTGCACCTCCATCGCGCGGGCCAGATCGAAATATGTCAGCTCGTTCAGGCGCGCATCCTCGGAGGTGGAGGCAAAGCCCATCGCCGCCGCGGTCTGGCGCTGGCGTGTCAGCGTGCCTGTGATGATGCGGTCGAACTGCGGGTCAGTCGCGTTCAGCCACTCGCCCAGCCACGCGGCCTGACGATGGCCCATTTCCGAAAGGCGGTCATATCCCGCCTCGTCGGCGGCCCCGGAGTTGGCCTGCCCGTGGCGGATCAGGATAATCTCTGTCATGGCCTGCTCACACCTCGACCTTCAACTTGGTCTGCTCGCCAACGCCAAAGACGCGCTTGTAGCGGGCGACCTCATCGGCCGGGCCCATCGCCTTGTTCGGGTTATCCGACAGCTTGACCGTGGGCCGCCCATTGGCCGCGACCGCCTTGCACACAAGCGAAAACGGGGCCAGCGCATCGCCGGGCACAAGGCCGCGAAAGTCATTGGTCAGATACGTGCCCCAGCCGAAGGACACCCGCACCCGGCCCGAGAATTGCGCATGAAGCTCGGCAATCTTGGCCTCATCCAGGCCATCGGAAAAGATGATCAGCTTCTGCGATGGATCCTCGCCCTGACGCTTCCACCAGTCGATCGCCATTTCGGCAGCGGTCGCCGGATCGCCCGAATCGATGCGAACACCGGTCCAGCCGCTGAGCCAGTCGGGCGCATTTAGCAAAAAGCCCTTGGTGCCATAGGTGTCGGGCAGAATGATGCGCAGATTGCCGTCATGTTCTTCGTGCCAATCGCTCAGGACATCATAGGGCGCGCGGGCCAGCGCCTCGTCATCCTCGGCAAGCGCGGCATAGACCATGGGCAGCTCGTGCGCATTGGTGCCAATGGCCTGAAGGTCACGGTTCTTCGCGATCAGGCAATTGGAGGTGCCGACAAAATTATCGCCCAGCCCCTCCTGCATGGCGCGCACGCACCAGTCCTGCCAAAGGAACGAATGCCGCCGCCGCGTGCCAAAATCGGCCAGTCGAAGGCCGGGAACCTCGCGCAGCGTCTCGACCTTTTCCCACAGCTTGGTCATCGCGCGGGCATACAGCACCTGAAGCTCGAACCTCTCCATCTTGTGCAGAACCGCGCGCGAGCGTAGCTCCATGATGACGGCCAGCGCGGGGATTTCCCACAGCATGACTTCGGGCCATGAGCCCTCGAATGTCAGCTCGTATTGATCGCCCACCCTTTCGAGGTGATAGGGTGGCAGGCGAAGGTTCTCGAACCAATCCATGAACTCCGGATTGAACATCTGGCGCTTGCCATAGAACATGTTGCCCCGCATCCAGGTGCTCTCACCGCGCGACAGCGACAGCGATCTGATGTGGTCCAGTTGTTCACGCAACTCGCCCTCGTCCACGAGGTCGGCAAGCGGGATATGCGTGGATCGGTTGATGAGGCTGAAGGTCACTTGCGTATCAGGCCGGTTGCGGAACACCGTCTGGCACATCAGCAACTTGTAAAAATCAGTGTCGATCAGAGACCGCACGATAGGGTCGATTTTCCATTTGTGGTTGTGCACGCGGGCAGCGATATCGACCATGTCAGGCTCCGGAATTTACTGCGCAGGGTTAAAGCAGGCCCAAGGCAGGATTTGCAAGCGTTGCCGCGCCTGCCCTCATACGGCGTCAGGCGCCATCTGGGACATCGTCCATCATCGCGCGCAGCCCTTCGCGATAGCTGGGATAGCGCAATGTCACGCCCAGTTCCTTCTGGATCCGGTCGTTGCTGACGCGTTTGGATTCCGCGTAAAAGCTGCGCGCCATCGGCGACATCTCGGCCTCCTCGAAAGGGACGGCTTCGGGCAGCGGCATCCCAAGCAATTCGGCGGCATAGCCGATCACATCCTGCGGCGGCGCGGGGTCGTTGTCACATACGTTGTAGATGGCACCCGGATCCGGCGCACGCATTGACGCAGCCAGAACCTGCGCAATATCCTCGACATGGATCCGGCTAAAGACCTGCCCCTCCTTGATGATGCGTCGCGCCTTGCCCGCGCGCACCTTGGCAAAGGGGCCGCGACCGGGCCCATAGATCCCGGCAAGGCGAAAGATGTGCAGCGGCAGATCCGGGATGGATTGCCATGTCGCCTCCGCCTCCTGCCGCAAGACGCCGCGCCGGGTGCCGGGATCGAGGGGCGTGGCCTCATCCACCCAGCCGCCATCGTGATCGCCGTAAACACCGGTGGTGGAAAGGTATCCCGCCCATTCCAGATGCGGCGCAGCGCGCGCGATATCATCGCGCAGCGTCGACAGCACCGGATCACCGTCCTCATCAGGCCCAGCCGAAATCAGCAGATGCGTCGCCTCTGCCAGCGCGGGGGCCATATCGGTGCCGGGCCAGATCACGGCCTCGACGCCCTCGCGGGCCAGTGTTTCGGCCTTTGCCGCGTCTCGCGTGGTGCCGATGATACGCCAGCCACCCGCGTCGTTCAGCAGGGCGCCCAGCGCGCGGGCCGAGTATCCGTGCCCAAAGGAAAGAAGTGTTTTCGTCATCTGCCTGATATGCGCCCCCGATATGCCCAAGGCAAGGGTGTGGCCCTGCTTGCGCCCGCCCCGCTGGCAGTGCACCCTTTGCGCACAGATCATGCTTGGAAGCGGACGGGGGGCCAAAAATGCAAGCCAAGGAACAAACAATCCTCAGTCCGGCAACAAACCCACCGCGCACATTTACCGAGGCGGTCGCCGCTGTCGATCACCTGCAAGCCCTCTATGACGAGGCGGTGGATTTCTTGCGCCAGGGCTTTGCCAGCGCCCTCACAGGCCCGCAGCCCGAGCACCGCGTTCGCGCCTTTTATCCCGAAGTCCGACTGACGACCTCCAGTTTTGCCGAGATCGACACGCGCCTCGCCTTCGGCCATGTCGCGGCGCCCGGCACGCATGCCGCGACGGTCACGCGTCCCGATCTGTTTCGCACTTACCTGATCCAGCAAATCGGTCTCTTGCTGGAAAATCACGGCGTTCCGGTCACTGTTGGCGTCTCGCAGACACCCATGCCGGTGCATTTCGCCGTCGCGCAGGATGCGCGGATGACCGTCCCGCACGAGGGCGCGGCTGGATTTATCCTGCGCGATGTCTTTGACGTGCCGGACCTCGGCACGATGGATGACGACATCATCAACGGTTTGGCCGGCCCCACTGCGGATGGCACCAGGCCGCTGGCGCCCTTCACCGCGCAGCGCGTCGATTATTCGCTGGCGCGGCTGGCGCACTATACGGCGACATCACCGGGGCATTTTCAGAACCACGTGCTCTTCACCAACTACCAGTTCTATGTCTCCGAGTTCGAGGCCTATGCCCGCCGCGTGCTGGCCGATCCGGCCACTGGCTACACCAGCTTTGTCGGGACAGGCGATACCGAGATCACATCGCCCGATGCCCCGATAGAGGCGCCGAAAAAGATGCCGCAGATGCCCACCTATCATCTCAAGAAACCTGACGGTTCTGGCATCACTCTGGTCAATATCGGCATCGGCCCCTCCAATGCCAAGACAGCGACCGATCACATCGCGGTCCTGCGCCCCCATGCATGGATCATGGTTGGCCATTGTGCCGGGCTCCGTAATTCGCAGCGGCTGGGCGACTATGTTCTGGCCCATGCCTATTTGCGCGAGGATGGCGTGCTGGACGCCGACCTGCCCACTTGGGTTCCGATCCCTGCCTTGGCCGAAATTCAGATCGCCCTCGAAGAGGCGGTCGAGGATGTCACCCAACTGGAGGGCTACGAGCTGAAGCGGATCATGCGCACCGGCACCGTCGCCAGCGTCGACAACCGAAACTGGGAACTGCGCGACCAGTCCGGGCCGGTCCGTCGCCTCAGCCAGAGCCGCGCCATCGCGCTCGACATGGAGAGCGCGACAATCGCGGCCAACGGCTTTCGCTTTCGCGTGCCATATGGAACGCTCCTGTGCGTTTCCGACAAGCCGCTCCATGGCGAGTTGAAGCTTCCGGGCATGGCGAGCGCCTTCTACAGCGGTCAGGTCGCACGTCACCTGATGATCGGAATTCGCGCGATGGAGGCACTGTCCCAGATGCCGCTCGATCGTCTGCACAGCCGCAAGTTGCGCGCCTTTGACGAAACCGCATTTCTCTGACACGCGGTTGCACCGGTGGTGGGACACACCTTGAGAGCGGCATATTTATGCGCAAATATCGCCCCACATACCTCAGTATGCGTTGTATTACCCATTAAAATGGGGTTACACCTGACGACGAGGCCCAGACAGCGGGCAGAAAAAGGAGACCACTCAATGGCAAAACCCATGACAAAGACGCAGCTCGTTGCCGCACTGGCAGACGAGATGGGCGGCGACAAGAAGACTGCGGGCACGGCCCTCGACAGCATCATCAACGTGATCACACGCGAAGTATCGGGCGGCGGCGCCGTCACCCTGCCCGGCGTCGGCAAGATCTACTGCCGCGAACGCCCCGAGCGGATGGTGCGCAACCCCGCCACTGGCGAGCAGATCAAGAAAGATGCGGACAAGGTCGTCAAGATGACCATCGCCAAGGCGCTGAAAGATAGCGTGAACGGCTGATCTTGCATCTTGCACCGGATTTCTAAAGGGTCGCCTGGATGGGCGGCCCTTTTGCTTTGGCGCCTTTAACGCGAGGCACTCGGGATGGATCTGCGCAGTATCGTGATGGGCGTCGGCTTTGCCGTCATGTGGTCCAGTGCCTTCACCTCTGCGCGCATCATCGTCGAAGCCGCGCCCCCGCTCAGCGCACTCGCGCTCCGTTTCATTATCTCGGGCCTTCTAGGCGTCTTCATCGCTTGGCTTCTCGGCCAGTCCTGGCGGCTGACCCCATCTCAGTGGCGCGCCTGTATCATCCTCGGCATTTGCCAGAACGCGCTCTATCTAGGCCTGAACTTTGTGGCCATGCAAACCATCGAGGCGTCATTCGCCGTGATCATCGCGTCGATGATGCCCCTCTTGGTGGCACTCGCCTCGTGGCTTTTTCTGCGCGAACGTCTGCCGCGGCCAGCAATCATGGGCCTCATGGCGGGCTTTGCCGGGGTTGCGATGGTGATGGGCACGCGGCTGTCCGGCGGGGTCGATCTGTATGGCATGACCCTTTGCATTCTGGGCACGGTCGCGTTGACGGTCGCGACGCTCAGCGTGCGGGGCGCAACTTCGGGCGGCAACTTCCTGATGGTGGTCGGGCTTCAAATGCTGATCGGCGGCGCAGTGCTGGCGGTCGTGGCGGCATTCACCGAAACGCTCGTCATTGAGTGGAGCTGGCGACTGGGCGCGGCATTTGTCTGGACTACGCTCATTCCCGGCCTTGCCGCAACGCTTGTGTGGTTCAAGCTGGTTCAGCGCATCAGCGCTACCCGCGCCGCGACCTTCCACTTTCTCAATCCGTTTCTGGGGGTCGCCATCGCCGCGCTCGTTCTGGGGGAGAAGCTTCAGCCGACGGACCTGATCGGCGTCGCCATCATCATGGCCGGCATCCTCGCGGTACAGCTTTCGCGCCGACCAAAATCCTGAGGCCAAAGGCGTAGACCTAGCCGACCTTGCACGCCGCCAAAACCGCCATGTTGACGATATCCGTGGATGTCGAAGTGGATGAACAGATCTGCACCGACTTATCCAGCCCCGACAGGATGGGGCCGATGATGGTCGCGCCCGCCATTTCCTGCATCAGCTTGACCGAGATGGAGGCGGAATGCCGCGCCGGCACGACAAGGATGTTTGCCGGACCCGTCAAACGCTGAAACGGGTAAGCCTCCTGCGCGGCGGTGTTCAAAGCCACATCGACAGTCATGTCGCCCTCGAACTCGAAGTCGACGCCACGCTGCTCAAGAACCTTGGGCGCGCGATGCATCTTTTCCGCCCGCTCCGATTGCGGATAGCCAAAGGTTGAAAAGCTGACAAAGGCAACACGCGGCTCAAGGCCGAGGTGACGGGCCACACCTGCCGCGCGCTCGGCGATATTGGCCAGATCGTTTTCATCGGGCCATTCCTGCACCAGCGTATCGGCAACCAGAACGATGCGCCCCTTGTGCATTACCGCCGTCACGCCTGCGACGCCATGTTCGGCATCCGCATCGAAGACATGGTTGATCAGCTCCAGCACATGCGCCGATTTGCGCGTTGCCCCGGTGATCAGGCCATCGCCATGCCCATGCGCCAGCATCAGCGAGGCAAAGACATGCCGGTCACGCGTGGCGAGGCGGTTGATGTCGTGACGATCATATCCCTTGCGCTGCAACCGCTCGTAAAGAAAGGCGCGATACTCTTCCAGATGGGGCGTATTGGCGGCGTTGACGATTTCCAGTTCGGCCACGGCATCCGCCATACCGGCAGCCTCCAGCTTGGCCTTGACGTCGGGCTCACGGCCGACGACCAGCGCCTTGCCGATGCCTGCGCGCTGATACTGCACAGCGGCGCGCAGCACGCGGGGGTCATCGCCTTCGGCGAAGATCATCGTGGCCTGCGCCGCGCGCGCCCGCGCGTTGATCGAGCGCATGATGCTGGCCGTCGGATCCATCCGGCCCTTCAGCGCGATTTCATAGGCGTCCATGTCGATGATTGGACGGCGCGCGGCCCCCGTCTGCATGCAAGCCTTGGCCACAGCAGGCGGGATCGTATAAATCAGGCGCGGATCGAAGGGCGCGGGGATGATGTAATCCCGCCCGAAGGCCAGCTTGCGTCCGTAGGCCATCCCCACCTCGTCGGGCACATCCTGCCGCGCAAGACGCGCCAACGCCTCGGCACAGGCGATCTTCATCTCGTCATTGATCGCGCGCGCATGCACATCGAGGGCACCGCGAAAGAGATAGGGAAAGCCGAGGACGTTATTCACCTGATTGGGATAATCACTGCGGCCCGTGGCGACAATTGCGTCGGGGCGCACCTCATGTGCCTCTTCGGGCGTGATCTCGGGATCGGGGTTCGCCATGGCAAAGATCACCGGATCGGGTGCCATGCTGACCACCATGTCCTGCGTCACCGCGCCCTTGGCCGAAACGCCAAGGAACACATCCGCGCCCTCCATGGCCTCGGCCAGCGTGCGGCGATCCGTCTTGACCGCATGGGCGGATTTCCACTGGTTCATGCCCTCGGTGCGGCCCTGATAAATGACGCCCTTGGTGTCGCACATCACGGTGTTCTCGTGCCGCGCGCCCATGGTCTTCAGCAGCTCGAGGCAGGCAATGCCAGCCGCGCCTGCGCCGTTCAGGACGATGCGCACATCCTCGATCTTCTTGCCCGACAGGTGCAGTGCGTTGATGAGGCCCGCCGCACAGATCACCGCCGTGCCGTGCTGGTCGTCGTGAAACACGGGGATGTCCATCTCTTCCTTGAGGCGCTGCTCGATGATGAAACATTCGGGTGCCTTGATGTCTTCGAGGTTGATCCCGCCAAAGGTTGGCCCCATCAGGCGCACGGCATTGCAGAACGCATCCGCATCCTCGGTGTCCAGCTCGATATCGATACTGTTCACATCGGCAAACCGTTTGAAGAGCACCGCCTTGCCCTCCATCACCGGCTTGGACGCCAGCGCGCCCAGATTGCCAAGCCCCAGCACCGCGGTGCCGTTGGAAATCACGGCAACCAGATTACCCTTGTTCGTATAGTCATAGGCCGCCTCGGGGTTTTCCTCGATGGCAAGGCAGGGGATCGCGACGCCGGGCGAATACGCAAGGCTGAGGTCGCGCTGCGTCGTCATCGGCACCGTCGCGGTGATCTCGAACTTGCCGGGTGTCGGCTCGAGGTGGAAGGCCAGCGCCTCCTCCGGTGTGAACTTGGGGTTTGCCATGTGCGGTTGCGTCCTGAAAATGCGGTAGGTCCTGCATAACGGTCTATGACCGCGCGCTCAACTGCCGTGCTGAATCGGCTTTCGCCGGGGCCGCATGGTTTGTAGGTTCGCCGCAACGATGGGGGGCATTTCGTGACAACCGACACGGTCACGCCGATGATGGCGCAATATCTCGAGATCAAGGCAGAGTACGCGGGGGCCCTGCTCTTTTACCGCATGGGCGATTTCTACGAGCTTTTCTTTGACGACGCCGCCCTCGCCGCCGAGGCGCTGGATATCGCTCTGACCAAGCGTGGCAAGCATCTGGGTCAGGATATCGCCATGTGCGGCGTGCCGGTGCATTCGGCAGAAGGCTATCTGCTGACACTGATCCGCAAGGGATTTCGCGTCGCCGTCTGCGAGCAGTTGGAAAACCCCGCCGAGGCGAAAAAGCGTGGCTCGAAATCCGTGGTCAAGCGGGGCGTCGTGCGGCTGGTTACACCCGGCACCCTGACCGAGGAATCCCTGCTTGAGGCGCGCCGGCACAATTACCTCGCCGCGATTGCCGAGGTGCGAGGCGATCATGCGCTGGCTTGGGCCGACATCTCGACCGGCGCGCTACATGTCATGCCGCTCCCGCCCGCCCGGATCGGACCCGAGTTGGCGCGGCTTGCGCCCAGCGAAGTCCTGGTGGCCGATGGTGGCAGTGACGAGTTTGCCAATTTAGGCACTGATATCGGCGCATCCGTCACGCCCCTGGGTCGCTCTGCCTTTGACAGCACAAGCGCCGCGCAAAGGCTTTGCGCGCTCTTCGAGGTGCAAACGCTGGACGCCTTCGGCACATTCGATCGGGCCGAGATCGCCGCCATGGGCGCGGTCGTCGAATACCTTGAAATAACGCAAAAGGGTAAATTGCCCCTGCTCCAGCCGCCCCAGCGCGAAAACCTCGCCGGGGTGATGCAGATTGACGCCGCGACTCGCCGCAATCTTGAGCTGACCCATGCCCTGTCAGGTGGACGCTCCGGATCTCTCTTGGCCGTCATGGACCGCACCGTCACTGCGGGGGGCGCCCGGCTGCTGGAACGGCGTCTGTCCAGCCCATCTCGCAACCTCGAGGTCATTCATACCCGCCATGAAATGGTGTCATTCGCGGTAGAACAGTCTCGATTCCGCTCTGATCTGCGACAGCATTTGCGACGCGTGCCAGACCTGGATCGCGCGCTATCGCGCCTCGCGCTAGACCGCGGGGGCCCCCGCGATCTGGCAGCCGTGCGAAATGGCCTGGAAGGTGCCGAGGGGATTGCGGCGCTCATGCGGGAACAGAGCTTGCCAGACGCCCTCGCTGCGTTGACGACAGATTTGACGGGCCATGACGCGCTGCTCGACCTCTTGGATCAGTCCCTGATTGCCGAGCCGCCACTGCTGGCCCGCGACGGGGGCTTTATCGCCGAGGGCCACGATCCCGAACTTGATGAGGCCCGCCAGCTTCGGGACGAGGGGCGCGGCGTCATTGCCCGCATGCAGGCCGAATATGCAGCCGAGACGGGCATTTCGTCCCTTAAGATCAAGCATAACAACGTGCTTGGCTACTTCGTCGAGGTTACGGCAACCCACGCCGAACGGATGCTGTCTGCGCCTCTGAACGAGACGTTCAAGCATCGGCAGACCACGGCCAACCAAGTGCGTTTTACCACCGTCCCCCTCTCCGAGATGGAAACCCGCATCCTAAATGCGGGCGGCCGCGCGATCGAGCTTGAAAAACGGCTCTATGACAGGCTTAAAGGCGCAGTTTTGGAGCAGGCGGCCGCACTGACGCAGGTGGCACGCGCGCTATCACAACTGGACCTGACGGCAGCCTTGGCGGATCTGGCGACTGAAGCCAGTTGGTGCCGCCCACGCGTGGATTACAGCCGCGCGCTGAATATTGTGGGCGGTAGGCATCCGGTCGTCGAGCAGGCGCTGAGGGCGCAAGGGTCCGGGCCTTTTGTCGCCAACGATTGCAATCTGGGCGATACTAGCGACATCTGGCTGCTCACCGGCCCCAACATGGCAGGTAAATCGACCTTCTTGCGTCAGAATGCCCTCATCGCGCTTTTGGCACAGATCGGCAGTTTCGTGCCTGCAAAATCTGCACATATCGGGATCGTCAGCCAGCTCTTCAGCCGTGTCGGCGCGTCGGATGATCTGGCGCGAGGACGCTCGACGTTTATGGTGGAAATGGTCGAGACGGCCGCGATTCTGAACCAAGCCGATGACGGCGCGCTGGTGATACTGGACGAAATCGGGCGCGGCACCGCCACCTATGACGGCCTGTCGATTGCATGGGCGACATTGGAGCATCTGCACGAAGTCAACGGATGTCGCGCGCTCTTTGCCACGCACTATCACGAGCTTACCAACCTTTCCGAGAAGCTGGCCCGCGTCGATAACGCCACGGTTGCCGTCAAGGAACATGATGGCGACGTGATTTTCCTGCACGAGGTGCGCCAAGGAGCTGCGGATCGGTCTTATGGCGTTCAGGTGGCCAAGCTTGCAGGGCTGCCAAGCAGCGTGATCGATCGGGCACGCGTCGTGCTCGACGCGCTGGAACGAGGAGAGCGGGAGGGCGGCAGTGCACGCGAGACACTGATTGATGATTTGCCGCTTTTCTCAAGCAGGCCAATGGCACCGCCGACAAAGGCCGCCGCGCCGTCCGAAGTCGAAGCTGCGCTCGTGTCCGTTTTGCCGGACGAATTGAGCCCGCGCGAAGCGCTCGCCCTCATCTATGAGTTAAAGTCAAAATTGCCCAAAGCATAGCCTGATTGATGCAAAAACGCCCCGGAGGTGATCCGGGGCGCACGAGGCACGTGAAACAGACAGGCCGCAATCAGCCCTGCATCGACGAGACGCCCACCTTGGCGGGGCGCAGAATGCGATCGTGTAACATGAACCCCTCGGCCGAAACCTGAATGATCTCGCCTGCCTTGGTGCCGGGCAGCGGTGCCTCGAACATCGCTTCATGATGCTGCGGATCGAACTTGTCACCGACCTCGGGCGAGACGATGCGGATGCCGTGCTTGGAAAACACGTTGAGAAGTTCGCGCATCGTCAACTCGATCCCCTCGATGAAGGCGGCGGATGCCTCGCGCTGCTCCTCGGGGATCGACTCGATGGCACGCTTCATGTTGTCGTAAACCGGCAGCAGATCACGTGACAGCTTGGAGCCGCCATAGTTCTCGGCCTCGCGGCGATCGCGATCCGCCCGCTTGCGTGCGTTTTCCGCCTCCGCAAGCGCGCGCAGGAATTTGTCGTGAAACGCGTCACGTTCGGCCCGGACAGTATCCAGCTCGGCTTCCTCGTCAGAGATTTCGGTCATATCCTCGCGATACGTCTCGGCCTCGGCCTCTTCGATATCGTCAAGAAAGTCGTTATTGTCGCGCTCTGCCATAATGTCTGCCCTTCAACTTCTGTCGGCGATCAGCTTGCCGACGAGCTGCGCCGTGTAATCCACGATTGGAACGATGCGCCCGTAGTTCAGCCGGGTAGGCCCGATGACCCCCACGGCTCCGACGATCTTCCGGTCTGCGTTCATATATGGAGAGACAACCAAAGAGGAACCCGTAAGTGAGAAAAGTTTGTTCTCGGAGCCGATAAAAATGCGTACGCCTTCCCCCTCATCGGCCAATTCCAGGAAGTTGGCGATATCGCGCTTGCGTTCCAAATCGTCAAAAAGGGTGCGGATCCGCTCAAGATCGATCTCGTCGCCACCGGCGCCCAAGAGATGCGACCGGCCCCTCACGATCAGGCGATCAGGGCCGTCGCCCTCGTCGGTCCAGACGGCCAGCCCGCTTTCGACCATTGCATGCGCCAGTGTATCAATTTCTTGCCGCCGCTCACTGATCTGGCGCGAGATGACGGTTTGCACATCGCTGAGCGTCTTGCCCTCGACCAGCGCGTTGAGGAAATTCGCCGCCTCGCGCATCGAACTCGGGGTCTGGCCGGGCGGGGGCGTAAAGATACGGTTTTCAACATGCCCGTCCCCAAACACCAGCACGACGAGCGCGCGGTCATGGCCAAGGCTGACAAACTCGATATGTTTGATCGGCGCCTCATGTTTGGGCGCAAGGACCAGGGACGCCCCTTGCGTCACACCCGAGAGGGTCTGTCCGATCCGGTCGAGCACCCCGGCGACATCATCGGAATTGGACGACATCGTGCTGTCCATCAGCGCGCGATCAGCGCTTTGCAGATCACCCACCTCAAGCAGACCATCCACAAACATGCGCAGGCCCGTCTGCGTCGGCACACGGCCCGCACTGACATGCGGGCTATCGAGCAGGCCCATGTACTCAAGGTCCTGCATCACGTTGCGAACCGTCGCGGCGCTGACCTTCTCGCTTAGCTCGCGGGTCAGGCTGCGCGATCCGACGGGTGCGCCGGTCAGCAGATATCCCTCAACCACCCTGCGGAAAACCTCGCGGGAGCGATCATTCATCTCTTCCAGAAGGTGTCGCGCGTCGCTCATGGTGAATTCCTTGCCTCGCGGTGCCATCTAAGGCGGTGCCGGGCGCAGGGTCAATCGGGGTTGCCATTCCGGCCTGCGCCCCTGTATCCCCGCAGTCAAGCTGCAAAGAGGATTATTCATGCGCCCTTCAGGTAGAGAGTTAAGTGAGATGCGCGGCGTTTCAATCGAAACGGGCGTTACAAAGCACGCCGAGGGGTCCTGCATGATCCGTATGGGCGACACCCATGTGCTCTGCACCGCGACCATCGAGGACCGCGTGCCCCCTTTTATCAAAGGGTCTGGCCTTGGCTGGGTGACGGCGGAATACGGCATGCTCCCCCGCTCGACCACCAGCCGCATGCGGCGCGAGGCGACGGCAGGCAAGCAAGGCGGGCGCACCGTCGAGATCCAGCGCCTGATCGGACGCAGCCTGCGCGCCGGTGTCGACCGCGTTGCCCTGGGCGAGCGCCAGATCACCGTCGATTGCGACGTCATTCAGGCCGATGGCGGCACGCGCTGCGCCTCGATCACCGGCGGCTGGGTCGCCCTGAAACTGGCCGTAAACAAACTGCTCAAGACCGGGGCAGTGACATCCGATCCGCTGGTCGATCCGGTCGCTGCCGTGTCCTGCGGCCTCTATGCCGGGCAAGCAGTTCTGGATCTGGACTATCCCGAGGATAGCGAGGCTGGCGTCGATGGCAATTTCATCATGACACAGTCGGGCAAGCTGATCGAAGTGCAGATGTCTGCCGAGGGCGCGACCTTCAATCGGGACCAGATGAACCAACTTATGGATCTGGCCGAAAAGGGCGTGGCCGAGCTTGCCACTCTGCAACTGGCCGCCGTCAATGCGTAAACTCACAGGCGATACCCTGCTGGTTGCCACCCATAATGCGGGCAAGCTGGCCGAGATCGCCGATCTGCTTGCGCCCTACGGCATCACTGTCGTAGGCGCAGCAGAGCGCAACTTGCCCGAACCCGAAGAGACCGAGGCGACATTCGTCGGAAACGCCCGGATCAAGGCACATGCGGCCGCGCAAGCCACAGGCCTGCCCGCCATGTCCGACGATTCAGGCATAGAGATTGACGCGCTGGATGGGGCGCCGGGCGTCTATACCGCCGATTGGGCCGAAACCGGATCGGGCCGCGATTTTGTGATGGCCATGACCAAGGCGCATGACCGCCTGATCGCGTCTGGCGCCCCTGCCCCCTGGACCGCGCGGTTTTGCTGCACGCTGGTAGTCGCATGGCCAGACGGGCATGACGAGGTGTTTCCCGGATCCATCGAGGGGCAGGTCACATGGCCGATGCGCGGCGCGCGTGGTCATGGCTACGATCCCATTTTTCAGCCCGTCGGCTATGAAATCAGTTTCGCCGAAATGGACCCAGCCGAGAAAAACCGCATCAGCCATCGCGCCGATGCCTTTGCACAGTTGGTAAAGGGCTGCCTTGACTGAGGAATGGCGCCAAGGGGGCTTCGGCCTCTACCTGCATTGGCCGTTTTGTGCCGCCAAATGCCCTTACTGCGACTTCAACAGCCATGTCAGCAACGCGATCGATCACGATGCATGGCGTGCCGCTTTCCTGCGTGAGATCGACAGATACGCCGAGCTGACCCAAGGCCGCCTGTTGAACTCAGTCTTTTTCGGCGGTGGCACGCCCAGTTTGATGCCCGCCGAGACTGTTCAGGCCATTCTTGACCGCATCCGACATCATTGGACCTTTGCCAATGACATGGAAATCACGCTTGAGGCCAATCCCGGCTCGGTTGAGGCAACCCGCTTTGCTGCCTATGCCGATGCGGGGGTTGACCGAGTATCCATGGGCATTCAGGCGCTGAATGATCCCGATCTACGTCGCCTTGGCCGCATCCATACGGTGGCTGAGGCGCGCGCCGCGTTTGATATCGCACGCACACAGTTCAAGCGCGTCAGTTTCGATCTGATCTATGCCCGGCAGGATCAATCCCTCGTAGACTGGCGGGCCGAGCTTTCGACGGCGCTGAGCATGGCCGTCGATCACCTGTCGCTTTATCAGCTTACCATTGAACCTGGCACCGCGTTCGGCGCTCGCTTTGATGCCGGTGGGTTGAAGGGTCTGCCCGAAGACGATCTGGCCGTCGATATGTATGAGGCGACTCAAGAGTTGTGCGATGCCGCCGGAATGCCTGCATACGAGGTGTCGAACCACGCGCGCCCTGGCGCGGAATCGCGTCATAACCTCATCTATTGGCAGCATGGCGATTACATCGGCATCGGGCCGGGGGCACATGGTAGGCTCACACTCGATGGCACACGATGGGCCACCGAGGCCTTCGCTCACCCCGACGCCTGGCTTATGCGCAGTGATGCCGGACAGACGGAAAAGCCGCGCCTTGCGATACCGCCCAAGGAGCAGGCAGGTGAATACCTGATGATGGGCTTGCGCATCGCCCGCGGTATCGACCTGCTGCGCTATGAAAACCTTGCCGGAGCGCCCTTGGATCAGGCCAAGATAGACCACTTGCAGGCAATAGGCATGGTGCGGCAAACCGGAACTACCCTTGCCGCGACCCCGCAAGGCCGCATCGTCCTGAACGCAGTCATTACCGAGCTTTTGCCTGATTAGAGGTTACTTTCCTGTTGATAGGATGCGGCATAGCTCGTCGAGTTCATCCAGCGTCTTGTAGCTGATCGAAATCGAACCACCTTCGGCGCCATCCTTGTGATCCACTGACACCTTCATTCCAAGGTTCGCCGAAAGATCGTCTTCCAGCGCTCGCGTATCAGCATCCTTGCTACCGCCGACCCGCTGCTTGCGGGCAGCGCCATCAGTGTCCGATCGGGTCGGCTCATTCGCCTTGCGCACCAGCTTTTCGGTATCACGAACGGACAAATCCCCCGAGATGACCTTCTTTGCCAGTGCGACCGGATCCTTGGCTGTGATAAGCGTGCGCGCATGGCCTGCCGATAGCTTGCCTTCAGTCACAAAATTCTGAACGATCTCAGGCAGTTGCATGAGTCGCATGGTATTTGCGATATGGCTGCGGCTTTTACCGAGTGCTTCGGCCAGCTTTTCTTGCGTGTGGCCAAATTTGTTCATGAGCTGGACATAACCAGCCGCTTCTTCGACGGGGTTTAGGTCGGCGCGCTGGATGTTCTCGATGATCGCAATTTCAAGGACCTCTGTGTCATCGAAGTCCCGAATGATCACGGGGATCTGATGCAGTCCGGCCTTTTGCGCGGCGCGCCAGCGTCGCTCGCCCGCGACAATCTCGTAGCCAGCATCTTTCCGACGCACGATCAGGGGCTGAATGATCCCCTTTTCCTTGATCGACGCGGACAAGTCATTCAACAGCTCCTCATCAAAACGTCGACGCGGCTGATCCGGATTGGCAACGACCTGCTCAATCGGAACCATCATGTCGGGTTGTCGAGGCGTTGTTCGCGCAGCCTCGTCACGGTCGTTCACATCGGCCATGAGGGCCGAGAGTCCGCGACCGAGCCCGCGCTGTCTTTGGGATTTGTCAGCCATCTGTTTTCCTTTGTCAGGCCGCAACAAGCGCCTGATTTTGCATCAATTCCTTGGCCAGCGCACGGTAGGCTTCGGCGCCACGGGACTGCGGATCATAATCCAGAACCGACATCGAATATGAGGGCGCCTCGCTCAGTCGGACGTTACGCGGGATGAGGGTATTGAATACCAGATCGCCAAGGTTCTCACGCGCATCCTTTTCGACCTGCCCTGAAAGATTATTGCGCGCATCGAACATCGTCAGAACGACTCCTTCGATCCGCAACTTGGGATTTGCCGACTGACGCACCTCCCGAATGGTAAGCATGAGCTGCGAGAGCCCCTCCAAGGCAAAAAACTCGCTTTGCAAGGGCACCAACACAGAATGAGCGGCGACCATTGCGTTGACTGTCAGCAAGTTCAGTGAGGGCGGGCAATCGATCAGGACATAATCAAGGTCATACCGATCCATCGCCGTCTGGCGCAGGGCATCATGTAGCAAAAAGCTCCGCTTTTCATTGGAAATCAGCTCGATATCGGCAGAACTGAGGTCCACTGTCGCGGGAATGATCGTCAGGTTTTCCGAGCGCGTGGGCTGAATCACCTGGCCCAGATCAATATCCTCGAGCAGCAATTCATAGGTCGTGAATTCCCGATCTTCAATATCTATCCCAAGCCCCGTCGAGGCATTCCCCTGAGGATCAAGATCAACAATCATGACCTTCTGCCCCTGCTCCGCCAGCGCGGCCCCCAAGTTGATCGTCGTCGTTGTTTTGCCAACGCCCCCTTTTTGGTTGGCAATGGCGATGATTCGGGGCCCATGCGGACGGGTGGGATCAGACACGGGACACTCCTGTAATTTTCAGAATTGCAGCCTCTGCCGCAAATTCACTTTTAACGGCTTCCAGATTGAAATTCCACTGTGATCTCGCTGAATCGGCCTCTTCACGCCAACGCGCGCCCTTGGCGAAGAGCGCAACGCCCCCTGCACCGAGGTGAATGTCTGCATAACCCAGCAGCGCGCTCAGATCAGCAAGGGCGCGGGCCGACACAACATCAGCGCCTTGAGGCGGCACATCTTCTATGCGCTCGTTCAATACTTTGGCCTGCGCCCCCGTCTCGCGTAGAGCTGTCCGTAGAAATGCGCATTTCCTTGCGTCACTTTCAACCAGCGTCACGCGCCTTTCATCCCTCGCATCCATTGCAAAAATAGCTGCGACAACGCCCGGAAACCCCCCGCCCGAACCAAGATCAAGCCAGTGAGTAACGCGCTTTGGCGCCGCTCGGACGAGTTGGACGGAGTCCAGGATATGCCGCTCCCAAAGATGGGGAACGCTGTCCTTGGAAACGAGGTTTATCTTGGGCGTCCATTTGGAAACAACTGCCTGAAAGGCACGGAGCCTTTCGATTGTTTCACGTGAAACATCCGGTGCAAACTCACTCACGCGGAACGCGCCTTGCTGCTGGATCGCAGGCGCGTCAACAGCAATGTCAGGGCTGCCGGTGTCATCCCGTCAATCCGAGCAGCATGCGCCAGATTTGATGGCCTGACCTGTGTAAGTTTTGCCTTGAGCTCATTCGAAAGCCCGCCAAGCTGCGAATAATCGAAGTCCAGTGGAATAACATGCGCTTCATCCCGCCGGACAAGCGCGATATCCCTTTCCTGCCGGGCAATGTAATTCGCGTAAAGTGCATCTTTGGCGATCTGATCGGCAATATTCGGGGCGATGCCGGCAAGACTTGGATCGAGTTCGGCCAAAATTTCAAAGGTCACATCGGAAAAAGCCAGAATCTGAAATCCAGACCGCTTTGAGCCATCCTGGTTTACCTTCAAACCGATATCCGCCAACTGCCGAGGTGAGAAAACAACAGCGTCAAGCCGCGCACGCGCGCCTTCCAGTTGCGACATTTTGATTTCGAACTGACGCTGCCGCGCGTCGCCCACACAGCCCAGCTCGATCCCTCGCCCAGTCAGACGTTGATCTGCGTTGTCCGCCCTCAGTGACAGACGGAACTCGGCCCGGGAAGTAAACATCCGGTAGGGCTCCGACACACCGCGCGTGATCAAATCATCGATCATTACACCGATATACGAACTGGACCGCGAGAATATTTCGGCAGGACGATCTTGGCACACCAACGCGGCATTCAGCCCCGCAACGAGGCCTTGGGCCGCTGCCTCCTCATAACCCGTTGTTCCGTTGATCTGGCCTGCCAGAAAAAGACCGGGCACATTTCTCAGGCTGAGAGTGCCGTCCAATGCACGGGGGTCGATGTAATCATATTCGATGGCATATCCAGGCTGAACAATCTCTGCCCGTTCCAAACCCTTGATAGAACGAATATAATCGGACTGAACGTCTTCCGGAAGCGAAGTCGAAATGCCGTTAGGATAGATCAGATCGGTTGTAAGACTTTCCGGCTCCAGAAAAATCTGATGCGATGTCTTGTCGGCAAAACGAACAACTTTATCCTCGATTGACGGACAATAACGCGGCCCGACGCCATCAATGTGACCGCCATACATCGCTGATTTTTCAAGGTTACGACGAATAATGTCGTGCGTTCGCTCATTGGTGTGGGTAATGCCACATTTAATTTGAAGCGCCTGAACCCCACTGGACAGGAATGAAAAGAGAACCGGATCGTCGTCGCCGGGCTGCACCTCCAGCACATCCCAATCGATTGTCTTTCTATCCAACCGCGGAGGCGTTCCGGTTTTCAGGCGCCCCATGGGCAGTTCAAAGCTATCTATACGTTCGGCCAGTTTGACGGATGGCCGCGCGCCCATACGCCCCCCCGGATGCGCCACGTCGCCGATATGAATGACACCGCGCAAGAAGGTGCCGGTGGTCAGAACCACCGATCGCGCCGAGATCTGCGATCCATCAGCGAGAACTACGCCACGAACCGCGTCACCCTCCATCACGAAATCCGCCGCCTCGCCTTCAACTATCGACAGGCCGTGCTGTTCCTCGATCGCCTGCAAGGCAGCAGCCTTGTAAAGGTTGCGATCTGCCTGCGCGCGCGGTCCCTGAACGGCTGGGCCCTTGCGGCGATTGAGCAAGCGAAACTGAATTCCAGCCGCATCTGCAACACGCCCCATGATGCCATCCAGCGCGTCAATCTCGCGGACAAGGTGCCCCTTACCTAGACCGCCAATCGCAGGGTTGCATGACATCACGCCGATATCCTGCCGCGACAGCGTAACGAGGGCTGTCCGCACACCCATACGCGCCGCCGCATGGGCGGCCTCGGCACCCGCATGTCCGCCGCCGATCACAATAACATCGAAGTCGTAATGTTTCACGTGAAACACTCCTCACTTGCCAAGGCAAAAGCTGGCAAAGATTTCGTCAAGAATATTTTCGATATCCACCCGACCTACCAGAGAATCAAGCGCACGAACAGCCGTCCGGATCTCTTCGGCAGCAATATCCGCAGTCGCCTCGCCACCCTTCAACAACTCTTGCGCATTTTCCAACGTAGAGGCGCCCCGCTGCATTGCCTCACGGTGCCTTGCGCGCGTCGCGACGCCGGCGTTTGCAGCGCGCTGCGATAAAACACTACTGATTTCTGCCACAAGCGAGTCGATCCCTGCTCCGGTTTTACCCGATACCCCGGGATATTTCCCCCTTTGAGAATCTCCCTTAGAAATCAATACGATGTCTCCATCCATCCGCCCCACAGGCTCAGGATCGGTTGGTTCAATCAAGAACACTCTGATGTCAGCGGCAGATGCACGCCGCAGCGCCAACTCCACCCCCAAAGCTTCGACCTTGTCTTCGGTCTCACGAATGCCGGCTGTATCCAGCAATGTTACCGGTAGACCCGCCAGATCCATGCGGACTTCAATCACATCGCGCGTGGTGCCCGCGATATCAGATGTAATCGCTGCATCCCGACCCGCAAGCGCATTCAGAAGCGTTGATTTGCCGACGTTGGGCGCCCCGACAATCGCCACCTCGAAACCGGTCCGAATGCGTTCGGTAACTTCGGTTCCGGCGATCTCGCGGCGCAAATCAGTCATGACCCCCGAAATCAGGGCGCTGACTTCCGGCGACACATCGACAGGCACGTCCTCATCGGCGAAATCAATTGTCGCCTCCACCAACGCCGCGGCGCGGATCAGATCGCGCCGCCATCCTTCAGCCCGCAGACCGAGATCACCAGACAGAACGCGCAAGGCCTGCTTGCGCTGCGCCTCGGTTTCGGCGTCTATCAGATCCGCCAATCCCTCGATCTGAGCCACGTCGAGACAGCCGTTATCAAGCGCACGCCGTGTGAACTCGCCTGGTTCTGCCATTCTAAGGTCTGTCATCTCTGACAGCGCGGCGGTGACTGCCGAGACGACCGCTGAGCTGCCGTGGACTTGAAATTCGACCGACTCCTCGCCCGTAAAGCTACTGCCGGCGGCGAATGTCAGCACCAACGCCTGATCCAATGGCACACCATTGGCGTCGCGCAATGTCCGCAAGGACGCCTGACGCATAGGGGGAATATCCCCGCACAGCGCCAGACAAGCCGCATGCGCAGAGGGCCCCGAAACGCGGATGACCGACACACCCGCCTTGCCCTGCGCCGAGGACATTGCGTAGATCGTATCCATGCCTGCCTCCTTTGGCAGTGAAGACGCCCGACTTAGGTCAGGTGTTCATCGAATCAAAGAATTCAGCGTTGTTCTTGGTTTGCTTGAGCTTGGAAATCAGGAATTCGACGGCATCCGTGGTGCCCATCGGATTCAGGATCCGGCGCAGCACGAAGGTCTTTTGCAGATCCAGCTTGTCGACCAGCAATTCTTCCTTACGCGTACCAGATTTGAGAATATCGATGGCAGGGAACACGCGCTTGTCCGCGATCTTGCGATCAAGAACCAACTCGGAGTTGCCCGTGCCTTTGAATTCTTCAAAAATCACCTCATCCATACGGCTGCCCGTATCGATCAGCGCGGTCGAGATGATCGTCAGTGACCCACCCTCTTCGATGTTCCGCGCCGCGCCAAAGAACCGCTTGGGGCGTTGCAATGCGTTTGCGTCCACACCGCCGGTCAAAACCTTGCCCGAGGATGGAACCACGGTATTGAAGGCTCTACCAAGTCTTGTGATAGAATCCAAAAGGATCACCACATCTCGCTTATGTTCTACGAGGCGCTTGGCTTTTTCGATCACCATTTCGCTCACCGCGACGTGCCGTGTCGCAGGCTCGTCAAACGTCGAGCTGACAACCTCGCCTTTGACCGAGCGCTGCATGTCGGTGACTTCTTCGGGGCGCTCGTCGATCAGCAGAACGATCAGGTAGCACTCGGGGTGGTTCCGCTCGATGCTGGCCGCGATGTTCTGCAAGATCACGGTTTTACCCGTCCGCGGCGGCGCCACGATAAGCGACCGCTGCCCCTTGCCGATGGGCGCAACCAGATCAATGATGCGCGCCGAGCGGTCCTTGATCGTCGGATCGTCGATTTCCAGCGTCAGGCGCTCATCGGGATAAAGCGGCGTGAGGTTATCAAAGGCAATCTTGTGCCGCGCCCGCTCGGGATCCTCGAAGTTGATCTGCGTGACGCTCGTCAGCGCAAAGTAGCGCTCGGTGTCGTCAGGCTGCTTCATTTCGCCTTCGATGCTGTCGCCGGTTCGCAGCGAATAGCGCCGGATCATGTCGGGCGAGACGTAAATGTCATCGGGACCAGGTAGATAGTTTGCTTCCGTCGAGCGCAAGAATCCAAAACCGTCCTGAAGCACTTCGAGCACACCATCGCCGAACACAAGCCAGCCATCCTCGGCGCGCTCTTTGAGGATCGAAAACATCATCTCGCCCTTGCGCATCGTCGAGGCATTCTCGATTTCAAGCTCTTCGGCCATCGCCAAAAGGTCTTTGGCGGTGTGCGCCTTGAGATCGAAAAGGTTCAGGCGTTCTTCGGACATGGGCATACCTCTTGCGCGCAACTGGCGCGGGCCGGATCGGATCGTTGAATGAAAAAGGCGTATCCCGGACGGGGGCCATAGCGCGTCATACGCCTCGCACGCCCCCAAGTCAATTGCGCCCTAGAACTTCAGGACAACCGCAAAGACGATGACAATCAATGCCACTGTCGGAACCTCGTTCATCAAGCGAAAAGTGCGGCCACTGATTAGGCTGGTGCCTTGGATGAATTCCTTGCGCCGCAGGCCCAGCCAATGATGAAACCATGTCATCCCCAATACGCCGGCCGCCTTGACCCACGGCCAGATCGACGACCAATCGACGATGCCCGGCGTCAGCACCAACAATACCCCAAAGAGCCAGGTCGAAACCATCGCTGGATTCATGATCGCGCGAAGCAGCCTGCGCTCCATCACCTGAAAAACCTCGTCACGGCTATCACCGGGCGTCGATGCCTCGGCGTGATAGACGTAAAGGCGCGGCAGATAGAATAGCCCCGCCATCCAGGCAACGACCGATATGATGTGCAGTGACTTCGTCCAAGGATAAAGGCTGGCAAGGATGTCTGTCATTCTGGGTTCCTGTCCACGTACGCCGATCCTTATAATAATAAATAAGAAATATAGAAAAGGATGATGATTAAGTAGGGAGCACCAACACCTGTGGATTACTGTCCTATCCACGAAGTTGGCCACAGCCTTCCTTGGTGTGTGTATCCTTGTTGATAACAACGCCTAGGCCCGCCTCAAGTCACGATTTTAAGGTTTATTTTACATCCAATGCCGTCGCCGTCTTGTGAGTAAAATCCGCCCGGCTCGATTCCTCCCGGTCCGGATTCAATACAATCCACCGATGGACAGCACAGCTGAACGGACGCGAAAGATGTGGTTTCTCCCCCGCCCGGTGGCGCAACGCGCCAATTGGGGATATCTGTGTGCTATCAAACACATTTCACCCCTTGAGTTTTCCACATGACAGTCCCCATCATCCTGGCCTCACAATCCGATATTCGCCGCGCGTTGCTTGCGAATGCAGGCATCGCATGTGAGGTGCAGCCCGCCCGCGTCGATGAGCAAGCCGTCAAATCCGCGCTTATCGCCGAAGAGGCGCCGCCGCGTGACATCGCGGACGCCCTGGCTGAGCTTAAGTCCCTCAAGATCAGCGAGCGCTCGCCTGACGCGCTGGTGATAGGGTGCGATCAGGTTCTGGCCTTCGACGGCAAGATCCTGTCCAAGCCGACCAGCCAGGATGAGGCTCGCACGCAACTGACTGCCCTGCGGGGCAAGGCTCATCGGCTGATCTCTGCCGCGGTGATCTGCCAGGCTGGCCTGCCGATCTGGCGTCACGTCGGTGTTGTGCAAATGCAGATGCGCGATGTATCTGATACGTATCTGAATGCCTATATTGCGCGGAACTGGGACAGCATTCGTCATTCCGTTGGCGCTTATAAACTTGAGGAAGAGGGCGTGCGTCTGTTTCAGCGGATTGAGGGCGATCATTTTCATGTGCTCGGCCTGCCCTTGCTGGAACTGATCGGCTTTCTCGCAGCACGTGGAGATATCGACACATGACCAACCACAGCATTCCCCTCGCCGGTGTCATCGGGTCGCCCATCGGTCATTCCCGCTCGCCCAAGATTCACAACCATTGGCTCAAAACCCTTGGTTTGGCGGGGCACTATGTGCCGATGAACGTCGCCCCCGAAAACCTGGAGGCGGTCTTGCGCACGCTGCCCAAGGCAGGCTTTGTCGGGGTCAATGTCACGATCCCGCACAAGGAAAAGGTGCTGGAGATCGCTGATTTGGTCACGGACCGCGCGGCCCTCATCGGCGCCGCCAACACCCTGATCTTTCGCAAGGATGGCAAGATCCACGCGGATAACACCGACGGCTATGGCTTTATCAAGAATCTGCAAAGCGCCGATTGCGATTGGGATGCACGTCGCGGTCCGGCTGCTGTCCTTGGCGCAGGGGGCGCGTCGCGTGCCGTTGTCGCATCACTTCTGGACGCCGGTGTGCCGGAACTTTTGCTGTCGAACCGCACGCGTGTGCGCTCCGATGCACTGGCAGAGGAATTTGGAAAACGTGTGCGCGTGTTTGACTGGGTTCAGGCGGGCAATATGCTCGATTATGCGGCCACTGTCGTGAATACGACGTCTTTGGGCATGGTCGGCAATCCACCGCTGCGCGTTCCGTTGGACGGGCTCCAGAAAGGGGCGGTTGTGACCGACATCGTTTACGCACCCCTCCAGACCAGATTGCTGGAGGTGGCCCGCGAAATGGGCTGCCACACCGTCGATGGACTGGGAATGTTGCTCCATCAAGCTGTTCCGGGATTCGAGCGCTGGTTTGGCGAGCGTCCCGAAGTCGATAGTGCAACGCGCGCGGCGGCCCTCAGATGAGCTATGTTCTCGGCCTGACCGGCTCGATCGGGATGGGCAAATCGACGACCGCCCAGATGTTCGCTGACCTTGGTTGCGCCAATTGGGATGCGGATGCGGCCGTCCATCGGCTATATGCCAAGGGCGGCGCTGCGGTGTCGGCTATTCAAACGCAATTCCCGGATGCGGTTGAGGCCGGCGCCGTATCCCGCGCGGCTCTAAAGCGGATCATCGCCTCTGATGAGACGGCGCTGGCCCGCATCGAAGCGATCGTGCATCCATTGGTGGCCAAGGATCGCGCTGCCTTTTTGGCCAGTTTAGACACTGATATTGCGGTCTTGGACATCCCGCTTCTTTTTGAGGGGGGGTATGACGCGATGGTCGACGGCACCGTATGCGTGACCGCGCCCAAGGATGTGCAGCGCACCCGCGTTCTTGAGCGCGACACCATGACCGAAGCGCAGTTCTATGCGCTCCTGGCCAAGCAGATGCCAGATGCCGAAAAGCGCGTCCGCGCGACATGGATCATCGAAACCGACACGCTTGAACATGCGCGCGCCCAAGTGCAGGCTATCATCGCCGCCATCAGACAGGAGATATCCGATGCGTGAGATCGTGCTAGACACCGAAACGACCGGATTCGAGCCTGAACAGGGCGACCGGATTGTCGAGATCGGCGCGGTCGAGCTGCTGAATCACATGCCCACCGGTCGGACCTATCACGAATACATCGATCCCAAGCGCGCGATGCCCGAGGATGCGTTCAAGGTTCACGGTCTTGGCGATGATTTTCTGCGCGGCAAGCCGGTGTTTGCCGATATAGCGGATGGATTTCTGGAATTTGTCGGTGATGCCAAATTGGTCATTCACAATGCCGCCTTTGACATGAAATTCCTCAACGCCGAGCTGCGCTGGCTGAACAAACGGCAACTTCCATGGGAGCAGGCCATAGATACGCTGGCCATCGCTCGCAAGAAATTTCCTGGCTCGCCTGCGTCGCTTGATGCGCTGTGCCGACGGTTCAACATTGATAACGGCGCCCGCACGCTACACGGCGCGCTGCTCGATTCCGAAATTCTGGCCGAAGTCTATCTGGAGCTGATCGGGGGCCGCCAGCCCGGCCTGATCTTGGGTCAAACTCAGAGCCAATCCAGCCAAGCAGAGACACACTCTGCGTGGCGCCCTGCCCCGCGCCAAACGCCGCTCCCTGCGCGGCTGACCCCGGAAGAGGCCGCCGCGCACGATGCTTTTGTTGATACGCTTGGGGATGCGCCGCTATGGCGCAAGATGTCCTAGGCGGTGCCGCTGGGCTGATCTTGCTTTTCGGCCTGACGGCGAGCGATTTCGTTACGATAGATCGCAACGAAGTCGATGTTCTCCATGTTCAGCGGCGGGAAGCCACCATCGCGCGTCACATCCGAGACGATGCGGCGAAAGAATGGGAACATGATGCGCGGGCACTCGATCATCAGGAACGGGTGAAGCTGTTCTTCGGGCACGTTCTCGACGTGGAAAACGCCCGCATATTCCAGCTCTAGCAAGAAGAGATCGTCCTCGGTGCCCTTGTTCTTCGAGTTGATCTTGAGCTTGGCGATCACCTCGTATTGATGCTCTGCGCTGCGTTTCTTGGCGTCTAGGTTGACGGACACTGTGACATCGGGTTGCACTTCGCCGCCCGTGCCACGCTGTGCGAGGATGTTTTCAAACGACAGGTCGCGAACGAACTGCGTGAGGACATGCATCTTGATCTGGGGTTGCTCGGCGCTTGTGGCGCCATTTTCCTGCTCGGCCATCATACTCTCCTGGGTGTAGGTCTGCAAAAATCCTTAGCAGGTCGCCCCAAGCGCCTCAATCCCTGGTCCAGGCTGAGGGGCCGCGCGGCGCATTGTCTGGCTCGACCTCGACATATTCCCCCTCAATCGTGTTGGGCCCATGCGGGGGCCGACGAGTTGGCCCTTGCCCGGACCCCTGCCCCGCGTGCTGACCGGTACTGAAACTCTGCACCTTGACCCGCTTGCGCAGATAGATGAACGCAGCCCGCCGGAACGGCGGCGTCAGCAGGGCAAATCCCAGCGCGTCCGTGAAAAACCCTGGCGTCAGCAGCAGGACACCGGCAACAAGGATCATCGCACCATGCGCCAGTGCCTCGGTTGGATCCGATTGGCCCGACAGTGATCCGCGCAGCTCGCTCATCGCCAGCGCGCCTTGGGTGCGCACCAGCCATGTGCCCAGAACAGCGGTCAAGACCACGATGGCCAGCGTCGGCCACATACCGAGCCACCCACCCACCTGAATGAAGAGGGCGATTTCGATGATCGGTACGATTATGAACGCAAAGAGTAGCCACATGGCGTGATGTCCTTAGAGTTTGCTGCGTGCCAAGGTGGACTTGGCCCGCCTCGACCCCTACATAAGGATTGAACTGAACAGATTTCAACGCAACGCCCCAAAGAGGTGCTCATGAATTCGCCCATCCTGCAGCTCCTGGTCCTTGCGGGCATAGCTGTCTTTCTCATCCTGCGCTTGAAGAGCGTGCTTGGCACCCGCGATGGGCACGAGCCGTCACCAGAAGTGCGCAGCGCGCCTGCCTCTCGCCCCCACAACCTCGAAGTCATCGAAGGCGGGCCGGATCACGACATCACCGATTACGTGCCCGAAGACAGCGAAAGCGCCGCCGCCTTGGCCGACATGAAGCGCGCCGAGCCGTCATTTGGCGTGGCCGACTTCCTCGGTGGGGCGCGTGGCGCCTACGAGATGATCCTGATGGCCTTCGAACGCGGCGATATGGAGGAAGTTCGCGGATTTCTGTCCGAGGACGTCTATGAATCCTTTGCCGAAGTGGTCGCGATCCGCGAGGAAAAGGGCCTGACGATCGAGGCCGACTTCATCGGAATCCGCGATATGACCCTCAACAGCGCCAGCTTCGAGAACGGCGTTGCGTCCATTACGGTCAAATTCGTGGGTGAACTGGTTTCTGTCGTGCGCGATGCCGAAGGCACTGTCATCGAGGGCGAGCCGGGCAAATCCAAGCGCCAGAAGGATGTATGGACGTTCGAGCGTATGATGGGCACCGACGATCCCAATTGGCGGCTCGTCGCGACGGGCGAATGATCAAGGCGGCTCTGGCGTCGCTGACACTGGCGGTGGCCAGTCTAGGGACCAGCGCCTTTGCCGAAGCACGCTACGACATACTGAAATTTTCGGACCTCGACGGGTGGGAGCGTGACGATCACGCTGCCGCCCTTCGCGTTTTCAACGAGACATGCCCTGACATGAAGGACGTCGACTGGCGGTCACTATGTGCGCTGGCACAGAACAGCCCCAGCGCGCGCGACTTTTTCGAGCTGTTCTTTCGTCCGGTGCTCATCACCGAAGGGCGTCCAGCCCTCTTTACGGGCTATTTCGAGCCCGAGTTGAATGGCGCATTGCGCAAGAGCGGTCGCTTTCGCTATCCGCTTTACCGTAAGCCAGACGAGGCGCGCGAGACTTCGCCCTGGCTTAGCCGGAGCGAGATCGAAACAGGTGAGGCCATGCAGGGCCGTGGGCTTGAAATCGCCTGGGTCGATGATCCGGTCGAGCTTTTCTTTCTTCAGATTCAAGGGTCAGGCCGTATCCGCCTTCAGGACGGCAGCATGATCCGCGTCGGGTATGGCGGCTCCAACGGGCATGAATACCGGTCGATTGGGGCCGAAATGGTGCGCCGAGGTATCTATGATGTCCATCAGGTGTCAGCCGAGGTTATCAAGAATTGGGTCCGCCGGAATCCCGAGGCGGGAACCGAGCTGCTGCATTTCAATCCTTCCTACGTCTTTTTTCGCCGCATCAATGACCTGCGCGCTGACCGCGGTCCGCGCGGGGCGATGAATCGGTCTATCACCACAGGCCGGTCGGTGGCGATCGACCCGGCGTATGTGCCACTGGGGGCGCCTGTCTGGATCGAAAAGGATGGATCCGAGCCGGTGCGCCGTCTGATGATTGCCCAGGACACAGGCTCGGCCATCAAGGGCGCGCAGCGAGCCGATCTTTTCATGGGCACCGGTGACAAGGCGGGGCGCGCGGCGGGTAAACTGCGCGATCCGGGCCGGATGCTGGTATTGATGCCGATCCAGCGCGCCTATGCGCTCGCGCCGGATGCCATCTGATGTCGCGCCGTCGCCTCAAACCGGACGAGCTGGATCTCTGGCGGCAAGTGGCCCGCACGGCCGAGCCAATTCACCCGGCGCAGCCACGCCCCAAGGCGCCGCCAACGGTCAAGGCGCCTTCCAAGCCTGAGCCAGAGCGCGCTGCACCTGCCCCGATCCAGCACTTCAAGATGGGCCAGAAGGCTGCGCGCGGCGCGTCCGCGCATGACGTTTTGCCGGGCCTCGCCGACCGCATGAAGTCCCAGCCGGTGTCGATGGATCAAAAGGCCTATGGTCGTCTCAAGCGCGGCAAATTGACGCCGGAGGCGCGGATTGACCTGCACGGTATGACGGCGGACCGCGCACATGGGGCGCTGCGAGGCTTCATTCTGCGCGCGCATGGACAGGGCAAGCGTCTGGTGCTGGTGATAACCGGCAAGGGACGGCAAAGCGATGACGAAGGGCCGATCCCTGTGCGCCATGGTGTTCTGCGCCATAACGTGCCCCATTGGCTGAGCGTGCCGCCGCTGGTTGGTCTGGTTCTGCAAGTGACGAATGCCCACAATCGGCATGGCGGCGGCGGCGCTTACTATGTCTACCTACGCAGGCCCCGGTAATAGCCCCTTGGCGCGCCCGACGCCAAGCACCATCAGGCCGGTGGAGAGCACAAAGAAACCCGCGATCCACCAGAACTGAACCTCGATCCCCACGCCCAGATCAATCGCCACGCCTGATACACCCGGCCCTATGGCAGATCCCAGCACCATCACCGCTGCGGCCATCGCCTTGATCGCGCCGATATGGCGCGTGCCATAGAATTCGGCCCAGAAGGCGGACGGCAAGGTGTTGTTGAAGCCGGTGTTGAGCCCCAGAAAGAAAAATCCCACCAGCATCCCAAGCGTGCCCTCAGCCATCGCAAAGAGGGCAAAGGCCACGACCATGGGCAGCTGCATCCACGGGATCAGCCGGGGCGTGCCGATAAGGTCAATCGCCCAGCCGCTGAGGATCATCGCGCCGATGCTGATGGCGGTGTAGAAGGGAAACATCGCCACCAGCTCGACATGGGACATCGCCTTGACCTCGGCGATATGGACCTGATGAAAGAAAAACGCCGTGTTGAAGGCCGACGGACCCAGAAGCGCCGGGATCATGAACCAGAAGAGCCAGTGCCGAAACGTTTGGTTGCGGGTCCAGTGCCGCGCCTCCATCCCCAGGCTCTGGCCCGACTTCGCGTGGCTCTGCGGCGTTCTCTCTTGCCTGAGCAGGACAAGGAGCAAAGGCGCGCCCAGCACCGCAATGAGCGCTGCGATCAGCCACAGAAGACGCCAATCCATCACCAGCATCAGCGCAACGAAGAGAACGGGCAGAACAGCCTCGCCCAGTGAAAAACCAAGCTTGGCCACGGAAAGTGCCCTGCCCCGCGCCGCGACAAACCAGCGCGCCATGGCGACGACCGCGATGTGGGTGCTCATTCCCTGCCCGGTAAAGCGCAGCGCAAAGATCACCACCGGAAGCAACCACCACACGGGGTTGAGCGCCATCGCAGCGCAGGACACGGCCAGAGCGACGAAGATGATCGCGCCGATCCTGCGCACGCGAAAGATGTCGGTCAGCCCGCCAGCCCACACCATGACCGCAGCAGAGACGGTGGTGCCCAGCGAATAGATGCGGCTTCTTCGCGGTTTGTGTGGGTGTGCGGGTCTCCGGTCAGTTCACGACCACACCAGATGTTGTGTCGTAGGGTGACGCGGGCAGGTGCTTGAGCCGACCGGCGACA